>JBMLRA010000273.1:0-7424 GCA_049241265.1 Chitinophagaceae bacterium | reverse complement strand
TTCGGGTTTACAACCAATTAAATCTACAATTTGATCTGTAACTTCAGGTATCATAGCACCATCCATATCAATTTTATTGATAACAGGAATGATTTCTAAATTATTTTCTATAGCTAAATATAAGTTACTAATTGTTTGTGCTTGAATACCTTGGCTTGCATCTACTAAAAGCAATGCACCTTCGCAAGCAGCTAGTGCTCTACTTACCTCATAACTAAAATCTACGTGTCCAGGGGTATCAATTAAGTTAAAAATATACTCTTCACCTTTGTAAGGATAGTTAATTTGAATAGCGTGACTTTTAATAGTGATTCCTTTTTCACGCTCTAAATCCATATCATCTAACACTTGTGCTTGCATATCCCTAGCACCAATTGTTTTGGTATCTTCTAAAAGTCTGTCTGCCAAAGTACTTTTACCATGATCAATATGTGCTATAATACAAAAATTCCTAATATTCTTCATAAGGGGCAAAGATAGGGTTGGGAGTGTAATAGAGAGAAACGTAATTCAATTAGTTTTGCCCAATGCAAACTAGTGTGAAAAAAGATTACAGAGTAGAGGTTTCTAATAAACAAATTTTATCAATCACTTTACCTATAGCAGCTGCCATAGTAGTGCCTCAATTGAATTTTGTTACTAACAATATTTTTTTAGGTAGGCTTGGAGAGCAGTCATTATCTGTAGCTGGAATAACTGGTGTTTATTATTTAATTTTTGCAGTAGTAGGAATTGGTTTAAACAATGGTTTGCAAATGCTTATTTCAAGAAGAGCTGGTGAAAATAAAATTGATGCTATTGGTAGCTTGTTTTCACAAGGCATTAGACTAGCAATTGTTATGGCAATTTTGGGAGTTATTATCACAACTTTTGTAACGCCAACAGTTTTTGGGTGGTCTTTAAAAAATCCTGATGATGTTAAAATGGCTGTTAGCTTTTTAAATATCAGAATTTGGGGGCTTTTCTTTTTGTATTTATACCAAATGCGAAATGCACTTTTAGTAGGAACAAACCAAACTCAACTACTGATTTATGGAACAGCAGCAGAAGCCATTGCTAATGTTATTCTTGACTATGGACTAATATTTGGCAAACTAGGGCTACCAAACCTTGGATTTAATGGAGCAGCTTATGCATCAGTAATTGCTGAGGCAACTGGTTTGTTGGTTATATTTCTAGTGATTCATTATAAAGGAATTGGCAAACAATTGCAATTATTTAAAAACTGGCAATGGAACAAAAGCAATGCAACATTGATTCTTACGCAAAGTGCACCACTTATTGGTCAGCATTTGTTAAGCATTATAGCTTGGGAGTTTTTTTATATTTTAAACGAACATCATGGAAGCCAAGCAGGGGCA
This sequence comes from Chitinophagaceae bacterium, assembly GCA_049241265.1. Classification (GTDB taxonomy): domain Bacteria; phylum Bacteroidota; class Bacteroidia; order Chitinophagales; family Chitinophagaceae; genus CAIVPM01. The sequence goes on along the minus strand of JBMLRA010000273.1, from coordinate 6,063 downwards.
ATATCAAATGTAATGCGAAATGTATTTGGTTTTTTTGGATGCATTACCTGGGCTTTTGCATCAACAACAAATACAATGGTTAGCAACATTATTGGGCAAGGATTAGAGCATAGAGTTGAAGAGTTGATTTATAAAATTATGAAACTTTCTTTTCTGTTTGCATTGATTGTTTGCGTTATTCTAAACATATTTCCTCATATATTTTTAAGTGTTTATGGGCAAGGGAATGATTTTATTGATGCTGCAATTCCTGTATTAAGAGTAGTTTCAACTGCTTTGGTTTTAATGAGCATAAGCGTCGTTTGGTTAAATGCTGTTACAGGCACAGGGCAAACAAAAATTAATTTATGGATTGAATTTGTAGCGATTATGCTGTACTGCACTTATGTTTATATTACCCTCGAAAAACTCAATATGAGTATTGCTGTTGGCTGGGGAAGTGAGTGGTTGTATTGGGCTAGTATGCTTATTCCATCTTATTTATACATAAAAAGTGGAAGGTGGAAAGGGAAACGTGTTTAATAAAAATTAAAATGTAAAACCTGTGGAAAAAATAATAGCATTACTAGTGTATGAGAACATAATTTTACACAGTTAATGTACTACTATGAAGTTTAATCAAACAACACTAGATAAATTTAGCGATATTCTTTCTCAGGCTGAATACACAGTTAGGTATGAACGTGGGACTTTTCAAAGTGGGTGGTGCTTGCTTGAGGCAAAACGTGTTGTTGTATTAAATAAATTCTTAGATATAGAAGGTAGAATTAACACACTTATTGATTTAATCCCTCAGTTGAATATTAACTATGATAAGTTAACTTTAGAAAGTCAAAAACTCTACGATAGCATTGCTACAAAATCAACTATTGAAGTATAGAAGTAAATCTATTTATCTTGCAAATTCCTTCTCTAAAAGTAACGTTTCTAGGCACTGGCACAAGTAGTGGAGTACCAATGATTGGATGTAATTGCGAAGTTTGCCTATCAAAAGATAAAAAAGATAATCGTTTAAGAACTAGTATTTTAGTAGAATCTTCAACTACAACTTTAGTAATTGATACCACACCCGATTTTAGGTATCAAATGCTGAGAACAAATACACAAAAATTAGATGCTGTTGTTTTTACTCACCCACACAAAGATCATATTGCTGGCTTAGATGATGTTAGGGCTTATAATTTTTTTAGCGGAAATCCAATGCAACTTTATGCCAATGAATTAACAGCTACTGCCATTAAAAAAGAGATGCATTATGCTTTTGCAGAACACAAGTATCCTGGCGTTCCGAATTTAGTTTTAAATAACATTGATAATGACAAATTCATCGTTGGCGATATAGAATTACAACCCATAAAAGTATGGCATTTAAAAATGCCTGTTTTAGGTTTTAGAATGGGTGATTTTACTTATGTAACTGATGCCAATAGAATTGAGGAAGAAGAAAAAGAAAAAATTATTGGTAGTAAAATTCTTGTGTTGAATGCTCTTAGAAAAGAAAAACATATCTCACATTTTACACTTGATGAAGCTATTAAATTAGCAAATGAACTTAAAATTCCTGAAGTTTATTTTACGCATATTAGTCATCAATTAGGAAAGCATAACATAATAAATTCCGAACTACCCAATCATATCCAACTTGCTTATGATGGGCTATTAGTTTCTTTATAAAAAAAATTGTAAAAACCTATTGTAAAATACAATACCTGCTTAAATTCGATACCAATAATTGATTGGTGATGAAAAAAATAATCAAGAACTATCTTACATTTTCTAAAAAAGAAGCAATTGCTGCATTTGTAATCATTGCAATTGCTTTACTATTCATTTGCTTGCCATATATCTTCTCTGCAAAAAAAGACAAGCAACCAGTAGATACATCTCTAGCAAAGACTGCTGCTGCCAAAGTAATTGAACGTGATTCTAATGTTGCTGATTTTGTTGAAACTGATTATAAGTCTTCGTACAACAATAATTTTGAGAGCAAAAAAAATGCTAGTTATACCATTACTCCATTTGCTTTTGACCCCAATACAATTGATGAAAATGGATGGCATAAATTAGGATTGCCAGATAAAGTAATTAAAACAATTCTTAACTACCGTAGTAAAGGTGGTTATTTTAAATCGGCAGAAGATATTAGAAAAATTTGGGGGCTAAAAAAGGAAGATGCAGATGAACTTATCCCATTCATAACGATTAACACTAAACCCATAAACAATAAATTCAATAATACATATTCTAACAAAACTTATGAGAAAACAGCACCATCAATTGTGGAAATTAATACAGCTTCTGTGGATGATTTCAAAAGGCTTCCTGGCGTTGGAAACACAGCATATAAAATTGTAAAATTCAGAGAGAAATTAGGGGGCTTTATTAGTATTAATCAAATTAAAGAAACTTATGGACTAACAGATTCTGTGTATCAAGCGATGCAACCATTTCTCGCATTATCCAACGTTCATATTCAAAAAATAAATATTAATACAACCAGCGATTTCGACTTAAGCAAACATCCATATATTTCAAATGATATAGCAAAAGCTATTGTCATTTACAGAAAACAACACGGCAATTTTAATAAAATTGAAGATGTTAAAAAGATTGTATTTATTAACCAACAAATGTATCAAAAAATAGCTCCTTATATTACTGTTGATTAGAAGTTTCAATGGTTTGCTTTGCACTGTGTAAGCTAATGGTAGCAGCAATTACAGAATAAGCAGGTGCTAATAACCATCCAATAAAAGGTAGTAAGTGCATTAAATAAAAAACAATGCCATTGCCTATTGCTAACCCTTTATGATGACTTACAAAAAAGATACTTTCAGCAGCTGTTTTTTTGTTTCTTTCCATACTATAATCTAGCATACTAAATCCATAATAATAACACTCAATTAAAATAGTAATCAATGGTGTTGCTAGCCCAACAATAGGTATAAAAGCAATGATTAAAATAGAAAACATATAAACAGTTTGCCACACTGAATTCCTCAATGCAATTCTTACTCCTCTAATAATATCTTTAAAAAGTTGAGAGAAACTAAATGGGAAATCTTTGCCTTGAATAATAGCTTCAGTTTTTTCACTTAAATATGCAAAAACTGGTGAGCCAATAATTAAAAACAAGTATTTGAATAATGAAAAATAAAGCAGCATTTGAATCATCCAAAGTATCATCCCACCAAGGGTAAAAAAGAACCCTAAAAAACTGCTTTGCATTCTATCCAACCAATTTTTCAAACCCACTTTTATCGTAAGCCACTCTGTAAATCCATTTGCAGTTTTAGAAAAAAAATACATACTAATTGCAAACATCAAAGTGTAGATTATTCCTGGCAATAAAATCCATTTCCACAGCTTATGTTCCTTAATAAACTGATGGGCTTTAAAATATGCCTGTATTGATATAATGATTTCTTTAAGCAATTTTTATTTTGTGTTACAAATGTAAGTTTTATTTAAAAGTTTGTTAGCATTGCCTATTAATCAAATATTTTACCTGCATTCAAAATATTGTTAGGGTCAAATGCTTTTTTTATGGCTCGCATTATTTGAACATTAGCATTATCACAAACAATATCGATATATGGTTTTTGAATTAATCCAACGCCATGTTCACCAGTAACAACACCACCTAAACTGTGTACTATTTTAAATAATTCACGCAAAATATTTGTCATTTCAACATTGTCGTGACTATTTTTTATTGTGGGGTGATTGATACGAATATGTAAATTCCCATCACCAGCGTGTCCATAACAAACAGCGTGAAAGCCATACTGCAAACCAAGTTGCTTCACTCCTTTAATAAGTTTTGGCAACTCTGCACGTGGCACTACAGTATCTTCTTCAATAGTATAACCAACAGATTTAACAGCTTCGGCACATCTTCTTCTAAGCTTCCACAGTTCTTCTTTTTGTGCAGCATCATCTGCAAAAAAAACTTCACCGCCTTCATATTCTAGCATCAATTCTGCAATCTGTTCCATATCGTTCATTAACACATCTACATTGTTTCCATCAACCTCTACAATTAAATGTGCAGCAATATCATCATTCACTGGCACTGCAAAACTATCAACCATTTTGCTCACAATTTTCAATGCATCAATTTCTACTAATTCCAAAGCACTTGGAGTAAAGCCTGCACGAAATATAGCACTCACAGCTTCGCTTGCTTTTTCTAAAGATGCAAACGGAACCAACATTAACAAATCAAACTTTGGCAATGGAATCAAACGAAGAACAATTTTTGTTACAATACCAAGTGTTCCTTCACTACCAACCATTAACTGTGTAAGATTATATCCTGTTACATTTTTTAAAACATTTGCTCCAGTCCAAATAATATCTCCAGTTGGCAAAACAACTTCAAGGTTTAATACATAATCCTTTACCACACCATATTTCACAGCTTTGGGACCACCACTATTTTCTGCAATATTGCCTCCAATAAAACAAGAGCCCTTACTACTTGGATCTGGAGGATAAAATAGATTTTTTTCTTTTACTGCATTTTGCAAAACCTCAGTTATAACACCAGGCTCTGTGGTTACTTGTAAGTTTCTTTCATCAAGGTGAATGATTTCACTCATTCGTGATGTACTTAATAATACACCACCTAAATGTGGTAATGCACCACCACTTAAACCTGTGCCAGCACCACGTGGTGTAACTGGTAATAAATCTTTATTACAAATTTTTAATATAGATGAAATTTCTTCAGCAGTTCTGGGTTTCACAACTACCTCAGGTGTAAACTGAAGTTTTTCAGTTTCATCTCTGCTAAAAAAATCAAGCGTTTCTGCATCAACAAAAACATATTCTTCACCAACAATATTTTTAAATGCTTGTATATGTTCGGCTGTAACTTTCATTAAAACGGTTTGAGCAAAAATATAGTTTGAACAATAAGATTACTTAGTAAATTTTTCAATAGCTGCTTGTGGCAAAGGAGCTACTTTTCTTGCTGCATAATCAAAACAAAGAATACCAGTTTTTGCTTTAGCAGCAACTTGAGTTTTATTGCCATCATTTTTTTCTACTAAATAAAATAAATCAAAGCCAAGCCTAGCAATGTTTCCAACAGTAACAGAAATTTCAGCTATATCGCCATAAAACAATTCTGCTTTATATTCAATTGCTGCGTCAACCATAATAGTACCAAAGCCTTCAATGCTTGTTTCACTATAATTATATTGCTTAAAAAATTGCAATCTAGCTTCTTGTATCATTGCTAAAAAGCTATCATTACCAACGTGTCCACCATAATTAACATCTGTAATTCTTACTGGTATTGATGTTTTAAAACTGAAAGATTCGGGCAAACTAATTTTAATTCTCTCCATTTTGTAAAACTAAAGTTCTTAAGTAGCTGAAAAAATAAAATTTGGTTTATATTATAAACCAGTTTACGTTTGCATTCACAACCACAAACAATGAAACAACATTTACTGCTAACTGTTTTTATTTTAACAGCCATTTCACTACAAGCACAAACAAAAATTTCTGGTTCTATTAAAGATCAAAAAGGACGAAAGCTAAAAGGCGTGAGCATTACACTTAAAAATTCTTACGATGGTGCAGTGAGTGATTCATTGGGAAACTTTACATTTAAAACCTTTGAAAAAGGAAATTTTGTTGTTGAAGCAAAAATGCTTGACTACACAACAGTAACACAAAACATCACAATTGCAAAAGAGCCAATTTCATTAACATTTATTTTAAAAGAAGAATTAAATGAGTTAAAAGCTGTTACTGTAACAGCTGGTTCGTTTGAAGCTGGTGATAGAAAAAGAGCTGCAACCGTAATGAGTTCATTGGATGTTGTTACTACAGCTAGTGCCAATGGTGATATTACAAGTGCTGTAAAAACTTTACCAGGTGCTCAACAAGTAGGCGAGCAAGAGGGTTTGTTTGTCCGTGGAGGTGCTGGTTACGAAACAAAACAATTTATTGATGGTACTTATGTAAACAATCCTTTCTTTTCTGGTGCTCAAGACATAGCAACCCGTGGCAGGTTTTCTCCATTTTTATTTAAAGGAACTGTATTTA
>JBMLRA010000272.1:0-14351 GCA_049241265.1 Chitinophagaceae bacterium | reverse complement strand
GCATTTATCCTGGATTTTCTGAAAGCTATCGATACCCTGTGAAGTTGGATGATGAATAAGAACTAACAAATAATATAGTCGAAAGCCGAGTTTTTACTCGGCTTTTTTGTTATCATACCACTAATTTCGCAAACTAAATTGCTAATATGAAATTTTTACAACAAATCAATCTTAATACATCAAATCAAGGAGTTTCAACTGGTACGCAGTGGATTTCAAGTAATGGAAAAATCATTGAAAGTTACAGCCCAGTTGATGGAAAGCTAATAGGTACAGTAGTTTCGGCAGATGAAGCAAGTTATAAACAAGTAATAGCAACTGCAACAAAAGCTTTTGAAGAATGGAGAATGATGCCTGCACCAAAACGTGGAGAAATTGTTCGTCAGGTTGGTGATGCTTTGCGTGAATACAAAGAACCTTTAGGACAATTAGTTAGCTATGAAATGGGTAAAAGTTTACAAGAAGGTTTGGGCGAAGTACAAGAAATGATTGATATATGTGATTTTGCAGTAGGCTTATCTCGTCAGCTATATGGTTTAACCATGCATAGTGAAAGACCTTTGCATAGAATGTATGAACAATGGCATCCACTTGGTGTTGTTGGTATTATTAGTGCTTTTAATTTTCCTGTAGCAGTTTGGGCTTGGAATGCTGCATTGGCTTGGATTTGTGGCAATGTATGCATTTGGAAACCAAGTGAAAAAACACCTCTATGTTCTGTTGCTGTTCAAAATATTGTTGCAGAAGTATTCCAAAAAAATAATGTACCAGAAGGTGTAAACTGTTTAGTTAATGGTGCAAGAGAAATTGGTGAAATGATGAGCAGTGATGCAAATGTTCCTTTAGTTAGTGCAACTGGTAGTACAAGAATGGGTAAAGAATTAAATAAAGTTGTTGCAGGTAGATTGGGTAGAACAATTTTAGAATTAGGTGGTAATAATGCCATCATAATTTCTAAAGATGCTGATTTAGATATGGCTTTAGTTGGTTGTGTTTTTGGTGCAGTTGGTACTGCTGGCCAACGTTGCACTACAACTCGAAGATTAATTATTCACGAGGACGTGTATGAAGCTTTTAAGCAAAAATTAGTAAATGCCTATAAGCAAATAAAAATTGGAAATCCATTAGATGCAACTAATCATGTGGGTCCATTGATTGACAAAGATGCAGTGTCAATGTATTTAAAAGCCATTGAACAAGGTCAACAACAAGGTGCTAATTTTATTGTTGAAGGTGGAGTGATTGAAGGGTTTGAAAGTGGTTGCTATGTGCAACCTTGCATTGCAGAAGCTAATAACGAAATGCAAATTGTGCAACATGAAACCTTTGCACCCATTCTATATTTAATGAAATATAAAACCATTGATGAAGCTATTGCAATGCAAAACAATGTGCCTCAAGGTTTATCATCAAGTATCTTCACTTTAAATATGAGAGAGGCAGAAGAGTTTTTATCACATAGAGGAAGTGATTGTGGTATAGCCAATGTAAATATTGGTACTAGTGGTGCAGAAATTGGTGGTGCTTTTGGTGGTGAAAAAGAAACTGGTGGCGGACGTGAAAGTGGCTCTGATGCTTGGAAAGCTTATATGAGAAGACAAACCAATACACTAAATTGGGGTAGCAGTTTACCTTTGGCACAAGGAATTAAATTCGATTTTTAAAACATTAAAATCAAAAAAATTATTCCATAAAATCTTCAAGGTTTCTTCTTTGTTTTTTATCGGGTCTTCCAATTTTACTTAACCTTTTACCTGTGTTAAAAGAAGTAGGTATAAATGTGTTCTCATTTTTTTCTTCAATAGGAGTAAGGTCATTGTAATATTTAATAGCCTCGCTGTATTGCATTCTATTGTGTAAAGGAGCAATCACTTTTATAACCCATTTTCTGGTATCAGCCTTAATTTGGTATACATCCCCAACATTTACTACTCGTGATGCTTTTACTGCAACATCATTTTGTTTTACCCTGCCTTTATCACAAGCTTCTGCAGCCAAACTTCTGCTTTTAAAAATGCGAATTGCCCACAAGTATTTATCAATTCTTAGCTTATCATTATCTTTAGACATATTAATATTTATAAAAGATTAAACACATCACTATCTCTCCAAAATGGAAACTTATTTCTCACATCTTCGAGTATTTGTTTTTCTAAAGTAATCGTAAAAATATCTTCTTCGTCTTGCTTGCAGTATAAAACTTCACCAAGAGGATTTATAACCATACTATCACCACTATGCTCAATATCATTTCCATCAAATCCTACTCTATTAACTGCCACCACATAACATTGATTTTCTATAGCTCGAGATATTAATAAAGATTTCCAAGCATAGCTTCTACGTTTTGGCCAGTTAGCAACATAAAGTAAAACATCATAAAAGTGATTATTCTCACTACTAGATTTAGCTTGTCGTGCCCACACAGGGAAACGTAAATCATAGCAAATCTGTAAATTTATTTTCCATCCGTTTGCTTGTGCAATTTTCTTTTCTTTACCTGCTGTGTAGTATTTATCTTCACCTGCAAAAGCAAAGCAATGTCGTTTATTATAGTATCCACATTGACCATTAGGTAGCATCCAAATTAACCTATTGTAATATTTTCCATCTTCTTCAATCATCAAGCTACCTGTAATAATAGCCCTTTTATAAGCTGCAATTTTTTTCATCCATGCAATAGTTGTTCCATCCATATTTTCAGCATATAGATTAGGCTGCATACTAAAACCTGTGCTAAACATTTCTGGTAAAACAATCACTTGTGTTTTTTTGTCAATACCAATAATTTTTTTTTCAAGCATTTCAATATTGGCAGTTTTATCTTCCCAAAAAAGATTTGTTTGAATTAAAGAAAAGGTTAGGGACATTGTTTAAATTATTTGAGTGCAAATTACTGTTTATTGCTTTGTAATTTCTTTTCAGTGTTAACAAATTATTACTTTTTTTTTGGTTGATAATTTGGTATGTGCTAACATTGTGCAATCGTTTTCTTTTTTGAAAACATAATTTGTGTTCGGTTGCTTGCTTATAATATCCCTGTATGGTTCGCCCTACGGGGATTTTTTGTTAATTGAGAACAATTTTTTTTTATTCAGTTGGTAAAACTTCAATAAAAAAAATTACCCTAAGTTTGCCAACCTCTTAATGTTTACCTAATGAGAAAAGAACGAGACGAAGATGTAGAACTAAATCTTACTGGAGAAGAAACACCATCTACTAGTAACGATGTAAAACCTAAATGGTACAACCGTATTAGGAAAGGAATTACTACATCAACTGCAGATAAAAAAGAAACACCAGAAGGACTTTGGAGCAAATGTCCAGAGTGTAACTATATTTCTACGACATCAGAACTAAAAGATGATCTTTTTGTTTGTGTAAAATGTAATTATCACCATAGAATTGGTAGTGAAGAATATTTTGATATCATTTTTGATAACAATGAATATGAGGTTCTATTTGATAACATAAAAAGTAAAGATTTTTTAAATTTTACAGACTTAAAAAATTATCAAAAAAGACTTGATGACATTCATGCAAAAACTGATTTGAAAGATTCAATGAGAGTTGGTGTGGGTAAAGCAAATGGCGAAGGCTTAGTTGTTGCTTGTATGGATTTCGAATTTATAGGTGGAAGTTTAGGCAGTGTAATGGGCGAAAAATTTAGCAGAGCTGTCGACTATTGCATTCAACATAAACTCCCATTTATAGTAATCAGTAAAAGTGGTGGTGCTAGAATGATGGAAAGTGCTTTTAGCTTAATGCAGCTTGCAAAAACAAGTGGTAAACTATCTCAATTAAGCGATGCACAGCTGCCATACATATCCATTTTAACAGACCCAACTTTTGGTGGTATTTCTGCAAGTTTTGGAATGCTAGGTGATTTGAATATAGCAGAACCAGGTGCATTAATTGGTTTTGCTGGCCCACGTGTTATTAAAGAAACAATAAAGAGAGATTTGCCAGAAGGTTTTCAAAGAAGCGAGTTTTTATTAGAGCACGGTTTTTTAGATTTTATTATAGATAGAAAAAATATGAAAGAAAAGCTAGCTCAGTTAGTAATGCTTTTCAGAAGCTAGTTATAACTTATTAATGGCAACAGAATTCAATAACAGGCAGGCTTATTTCAATTATTTCATAGATAATAAATATGACGCTGGTATTGTTTTATTAGGCACTGAAGTAAAAAGTATTAGAGACGGTAAACTTAGTTTTAACGATGCCTTTTGCATAATCGATAATAATGAAATTTGGCTACGAGGATTGTATATAGCAGAATACAAATTAGGTACAACAAACAATCATATAGCAGTACATGACAGAAAACTTCTACTGCGGAAAAAAGAAATAAGAAAACTACAAGCAGCAACCAAAGAAAAAGGACTAACCATTGTTCCACTTAGGGTTTTTATGAACGAAAAAAACTTAGTAAAAGTTGAAATTGGAGTAGCAAAAGGAAAAAAACTCTATGACAAGCGTGAGACCATAAAGAAAAGAGATAATGATAGGGAGCTAAAAAAATATCTAGGATAATCATATTTCGTATTTTGGCATAATTTTATTAATACTTGTAACTTAAAAATACGAATTAAACAAAATAAAAGTTGTAGCAATTCGTTATAGACTTATTATAGAAAGTAATCAAACAAACAATTATCAATATGAAACACTTTTTAGTTATTCTTATTTGTGCAATTTCATTATCAGTTTCAGCTCAAACTACGAAACCTGTTTACAGAAAATCTAGTATATCTAAGGTTGCTACAATAGATAGTGCCTTAATTTACTATAATTTAGGGTGGGATTATTATAAATTAGATTCAATGGGTCCTGCAAGATATTACTGGGAAAAAGCAGCATACTCATATTTTGGGAAAACATCATCAAGACAAGCTGCATTGTACAGATTAGGATTAATGCAACAAAATGCTGAGGGAGTTGACACCAATTTAAATATGGCTTTAGATTACTATAAAAAAGCAGCTGCAAGTGTAAATGGTAAATTTGGAAATCCAGATGCTATCAAGAATATTGCAGCATATTACGAAAGCGGAATAGTTTATGAAAAAAATAATGCAAAAGCTTTAGAATGGTATTTAAAAGCTAAACAAGCTGGAAATCAATATGTGGATGAAGATATTTTAAGAGTTAGAGCAAAGCTTAACGAAAGATAATTTTTTTATAAAAAAGTAATTGAAGGCACAATACATTTTAGTTGTATTGTGTCTTTTTATTTTAAATCTATAAATTTACATCCAAACTAAAATAAAACGATATGAGTTTAGGTAAAACCTTTTTAGCAGAAGTGCTACATGAAGCAACAAGCACAAGAAAATTATTAGCAGTTATTCCTTTTGAACAAGCAGATTTTAAGCCACACGAAAAATCAATGAGTTTAAAGCAATTGGCTACTCATGTAACAGAAATTACTGGCTGGTGGAAGGAATGTTTAATTCAAGATGAGTTGGATTTTTCAGTTGGTGATTTTAAGCCGAAAGAAATCAATTCAACAGAAGATTTACTTGCAATGCATGATGATTTAGTTACTAAAGCAACAAAAATTTTAAGTGAAGTTGCAGATGAGGAATTTAATAAGCCTTGGACAATGCGTAATGGGGAACAAATTTATTTTACTATGCCAAAAGTAGTCGTAGTACGTACTTGGTGCTTAAATCATTTATTTCATCATAGAGGTCAATTAACTGTTTACCTGCGTTTACTAAATGTTAAGTTACCAAGTACTTATGGTCCAACAGCAGATGATACTATGGGTATGTAATTTTTCCAGAATTATTATTAGGTTACTTAATATTGTTAAGTGACCTAATAATAATCTTTAGTTACAAAAACTATTGTGTTATTGATTTAGCTATGCTCAACATTTCTATTTCTTTATTTTGAGCAGTCATTATTTGCAAACCAAAAGGCATCCCATTACTATGTTTAAATAAAGGCAGGCAAATAGCAGGAATACCAACTAAGTTTGAAAATACTGTGTATAAATCTGCCAAATACATTGCAACTGAATCATTGCTTTTTTCACCAATTTTAAAAGCCGTTGATGGAACTGTAGGAGAAATGATGGCATCATATTTACTTAAAACATCATTGGTAGTATTACATAGCATTTGTCTTACTTGTTGAGCTTTTGTATAATAAGCATCGAAATATCCTTCACTTAGTACAAATGTTCCAAGCATTATTCTTCGCTGCACTTCTTTACCAAAACCTTCACTACGAGTTTTCTTATACATAGCCTGCAAACTATCAAAATTTCCGGTGGCTCTATAGCCATATTTTACACCATCAAAACGTGATAAATTGCTGCTTGCTTCAGCAGTTGTAAGAACATAATAAGTTGGGATAGTTTCATCTAATAAATCAAATTCAACAGGTTCAATAGTATGTCCATTTTCTCTTAAAGTTTCAATAAATAACTTTATTTGAGTTGTCATTTCTTTATCTAACCCAATGTGGTCAAGGGCTTGACGAAAGTAAGCAAATCGATATTTTTTATCTGTTGTTAAAAGTTGAGAATAATTGGGAACTTCTTGTTGCAATGCAGTGCTGTCAAAATTATCAGCACCTGCAATTACTTCAAGTGCCAAAGCAGCATCATCAACATTATTAGCAAAAATCCCAATTTGGTCAAATGAAGATGCATAAGCAATTAAACCATATCTACTAATTCTGCCATAGGTTGGTTTAAGTCCAACAATGCCACAAAAATCTGCTGGCTGACGTACACTTCCTCCTGTATCACTGCCTAAAGAAATCATACTCATATTCATTTGCACAGCAACAGCACTTCCCCCACTTGAACCTCCAGGAACTCGTGTCTCATCCAATCCATTTTTTATAATTCCATAATAAGAATTTTCGCTACTGCTACCCATTGCAAATTCATCGCAATTGTTTCGACCAATAATAATAGCACCAGCTTCAAGTAGTTTTTCAACAGCAGTTGCATTATAAACTGCTGTGTAGTTTTCAAGAATTTTTGATGCAGCTGTTACTTTATGACCTTTGTAGCAAATAACATCTTTAATAGAAACAATTACTCCATGAAGTTTACCTAATGCTTTTCCTGAAACTCGTTCTTTATCTAGATCTGCTGCTTGCTGTAAAGCATCTTGTTCAAACACTTCTATAAAAGCATTAAGATGTTTATTTTTTTCTATTTGTTGTAAATAGAATTTTACAGTATCTACACAACCAGTCGTTGTTTGTTGTAAATAATTGTGATATTCTTTTATATTTTTAAATGAAAACAAGGCTTAAATAATTTTAGTGTTAAACTGTAAATTTAGCAGTAGTGTTTTATGCTTTTAATTAATAATTAATCGCCAATAATCAATCATTATGTTACTCCCACTCCAGTTCTTTTTTTATTTGTTTTTTTTCTACTCTTCTACACAGGATAATTCCAACCTCGTACAACAAAACAAGTGGCACACTGCAAATGATTTGACTAAACATATCTGGAGGTGTAATAATACCTGTAATAACTACAATTATTAAAATTGAATATTTTCTAAATGCTTTTAAAGATGTAGCACTAACAATACCAACTTTAGCTAGAAAATACAGAATTAATGGTAATTGAAATGCCAATCCACAGCCTAATGTTAATGGCAAAACGGTATTAAAATAACTAGAAATTGTGGGAATATTTTTAATTTTACTATCAAGTGAAAAATTGGCAAAAAAGTTCACTGTGTATGGAGATAAAACAAAATAACCAAACATTACTCCAATAAAAAAAAGTAATGAAACCCAGAAAATAACACCTTTTGAATTATTAAGTTCATTGCTATTTAATGCTGGTTTTACAAATTTCCAAAACTGCCAAAGTATGTAGGGAAAAGCTACTACAAAGCCACCAATAACAATTACGTCCAAATAAACATCAAACTGCCCTGTAATAGTATTGCTTTGCATTTCAAGGTGAATTTCTTTCATACAAAACTTATTGCCAAAACCCAAGTAATTACTTAGCTTACACAAATACACATAAGTAGGAAAATCTGAACGTGTGGGGCCTAATAAAATTCTTTGAACAATAAAATCGTTGTAAATAGCCATAAAAACTGCACCAATTGCAGTAGCAATTGCACTTCTAAGCAAATGAACACGTAAAGCATCTAAATGCTCCACAAATGTCATTTCAGCTTTTTCAGTATTTACTTTGTTTGGAGCCATTTGTTTTAAACCAATTGAAAAGTTGATTATAAAATAAAACCTCGCAAATTAACTGCGAGGTTTTAATAAAATGTTTATTTAAGTTGTTTTAATTTTCTTTTTTAGGTTCTTCTTTACCAGCGTTTTCAATTTCGTTCTTCACATTATTCTTAGCGTCATTAAATTCTCTAATACCTTTTCCTAAACCTCTCATTAATTCAGGTATTTTTTTTCCTCCAAATAATAAAAGCACAATTACCAGGATAACAATCATATGTTCCATTGATAAGGCTAAAATAACGTAACCGAGAAGTGAAGTAATCATAACAAAATGTTTTAAGATTGTAAAGCTAATACTATTTAACTCTTTTCTCTTTAATACGTGCAGACTTACCACTTCTTTCACGTAGATAGAATAGTTTAGCTCTACGAACTTTACCAACTTTGTTTAAAACAATGCTTTCAATGTTTGGTGTATGGTAAGGAAATAATCTTTCAACACCAACACTATCAGAAATTTTGCGAACAGTAAAAGTAGCTGTAGCACCAGTTCCTTGAGTTTTTAAAACATCTCCTCTAAAGCTTTGGATACGCTCTTTACCACCCTCTACAATTTTGTAATTTACAGTAATATTATCACCAGCCTTAAACTTTGGGTGATTTCTTGTTGTTGTAAGTTGTTCGTGTATAAAATTTACTGCTGCGTTCATAACAAATAATTTAAATCCCGATTTTTTCGGACGGCAAAAGTAAGGAAATGATAATAAGTGACAAATATTTTTTTATTTATTCAGATTTAAACAAATGCAATCATACTTATTTCAATATTCACATTCTTTGGTAAACCCTTTACAGCAAATGTTTCTCTTGCAGGAAATCCTTCGGTAAAATACGAACCATAAACTTCATTTACCCTAGCAAATAAGTCCATACTAGTTAATAAAATTGTTGTTTTTACCACATTTTCAAACCCAATTTTTGCTTCTGCAAGAATTGCTTGAAGGTTTTTCATTACTTGATGTGCTTCTGCTGTAACGTTTGAAATTTCTATTTCCCCAGTTTCAGGAATAATTGCAATTTGTCCACTTATGTAAAGCATTCCATTGGCAATAACTGCTTGACTATAAGGACCAATAGGTGCTGGAGCACTGTGTGTATTAACTATTGTTTTCATCTACATATTATTTAAGTGCAAATAACCGAAATTACTTTTGTATGCTACCTACATTTGCAAATAATAATTTTATGAATATAGTTATAAGGGCATCTGACAGCCAAAAACAAATTATAAGTACCAAAAAATGTAGTGAATCTGCAAAAATAATTTGGTCTACAGACGCTGTTGTTGATGCAGATGTTTACATTGATTTGTTATTTAATAATGAAAATAGTGTGTTTAACAGTATTACAAACAAACCAGTAATTGTTAATGCAGTTATTGAAACTTGTAATGAGTTGCCACAAAATTTTTGTAGAGTAAATGCTTGGAATACTTGGCTAGAAAAAGATAAGCTTGAAGTTTGTGTGCCAAATGATGAAACTAAGGAAGTTATTGAGCAATTTTTTAATTTAATTGGATATCAAATTTGGTTTGTAAATGATATTGCAGGTATGATTTCAGCAAGATCCATAGCAATGATTATTAACGAGGCATATTTTGGATTAGAAGATGAAATAAGCACCAAAGAACAAATTGATACTGCAATGAAACTTGGAACAAACTATCCATTTGGACCATTTGAATGGAGCCAAAAAATTGGATTGAAAAACATTGCTAACTTGTTGGTAAAGTTGAGTAAATCAGATGATAGATATGTTCCATCACAATTGTTAATTAAAGACGCTAACTAAAAAATATACATTGGGACTTATTTTAAACATAGATACAGCCACAGAATTTGCTTCAATTTGTATAAGTAAAGATGTTGATGTGGTTGGTTTTGAGGAGAATCTTGAACAAAAAAATCACGCCAGTTTTTTGCAACCAGCAATAAAACAAATGATGATAGATGCAAAATATACTTTTAATGATATTGATGCAATTGCTGTAACAAATGGCCCAGGAAGTTATACAGGATTAAGAGTTGGATTAGCTTCTGCTAAAGGCTTGTGTTTCGCATTAAATAAACCTTTGATTTTATTAAATACTTTAGAAGTAATGGCAAGTGCTTGTATTAAGAATTGGGGATTAGAAATTAGTAGCAAAAACAAATCTAATATTGAATACCTAATACCTAATACCCAATACCTATTTGCTCCAATGATTGATGCTAGAAGAATGGAAGTATTTACTGCTTTATATACTAGTAATCTTGATACTATATTACAACCAACAGCAATGGTATTAGACGAAAATTCGTTTAAGCAAGAATTGATAAATAGTCAAATAATTTTTAGTGGAAGCGGTAGTAAGAAAATTGACATTTTAAATTGGGGTGCAAATGCATTTATCAGCGATTTACAATATTCTGCGAAAAATATGATTGAATTAGCGGCAAAAAAATTTAAGGAAAACGAATTTGCTAACTTGGCTTATGCTGCCCCAAATTATCATAAAGAATTTTACACTACAACTCCCAAAAACAAAATATCATTACCAAGCTAAAAAGTAATGTCACCACAACGCTATATTGCTCATTTTGATTTAGACTCATTTTTTGTGAGTGTAGAAATGCTTAATAATCCTGACTTATTGGGCAAGGCTGTAATTGTAGGAGGCTCAAAAGATAGAGGCGTAGTTACAACTTGCAGCTATGAAGCACGCAAGTTTGGAGTACGTAGTGCAATGCCTATGAAGCAGGCTATGCAATTATGTCCACACGCTATTTTGTTGCAAGGTACACGTGGTCAATACAGTAAATACAGTAGATGGGTTACTGATATCATAGCAGCTAAAGCACCATTATTTGAAAAAGCTAGCATCGATGAATTTTACATTGACTTAACAGGAATGAATAAATTTTTTGATGTGCTTGAGTGGACCAAATCCTTGCGAGAACAAATTATTAACGAAACCAAATTGCCAATAAGTTTTGGGCTGGCAACCAATAAAATGATTGCTAAAATTGCTACAGATGAAGCCAAACCCAATGGTTATTTATTTGTGCAGCCAGGAATGGAAAAAGATTTTTTAGCACCATTACCAGTAAATAAATTTTCAGGTGTTGGAGATTCTACACATAGTAAGTTAAAGTCAATGGGAATTCACTTTATTGGAGATATATTAAAACGTTCTGAAGCAGAACTAGAAAGGGTTTTGGGCAAATGGGGTAAAGATTTGTTTTTAAAAGCTCAGGGTATTTCTAATAGTGTTGTAGCTGATTATAGAGAAGCTAAAAGTATTTCTTGTGAAAATACTTTTAGTGAAAATATAAAAGATGAAGAAGCTTTGTTGATAGAGTTGGTGAAACAAATAGAAAGGGTAGGGTATGAGTTAAGGCAAGATAATTTGTTAACAGGTTGTATTGCTGTAAAAATTCGATATCCCGATTTTGAAACTACATCAAAACAAACAACTATTGATTACACTTTTAGTGATGATATTTTAATAAAAGAAGCAAAGATTTTGTTTCATAAACTTTGGCGAAAGAACCTTCCTGTAAGACTTTTAGGTGTTAGGTTGAGTGAGTTAAACAATAATATTTTTCAGGGAAACTTATTTGATGATCACACCGAAAAAACAAAACTTTATAAAGCCATAGACGATGTTAAAAATCGTTTTGGAAAAACAACTTTGCAAAAAGCAGTTACAGTTAAAAAGGCAAGTAGTGATTAAAATAGTGATGAATGATAAACGAAAATTAGTATGCAGTAATTAGTAATTCGGGGAATGTTAATATGTGCTAAAAGCTCTCCATTCACCATTCACCATTTCCCATTCACTATTTAATCTTTGCCACCCTTTTATCTAGCTGTTGCAATAATGCCCTAATATCTTTTGGAGGTTCTGCAATTAAATCAATTTTTTTCTCATTCCATTCAAATATCAATTGATAGGCGTGCAGCCCTAAACGAGCAAGAATGGGCGTTTCATCTAAAATGTCTTTAGATAATTTGTAGTTCTTTTTTATTTGAGATAGCAAAACAGGTTTGCCATCGCCATACAATTCATCACATACCAATGGATGGCCAATTTGTTTACTATGTACCCTAATTTGGTGTGTGCGACCTGTGTGTATTCTAAACTTAATCCAGGTAAAAATTTTATAATCTGTAATTACTTCGTATGTTGTTAAACAAGCTTTACCCTTTGGATTTATTTGCATTTCTCCTTTTTTAAAAGGATGTTCTGCAATAGGTGCATCAATGATTCCTGTGGTGTTTATGGGAGAACCTAAAACCAAGCCTACATAGTATTTTTCTATTTTTCTATTTTCAAAAAAATCAGATAAGGTTTTATGTGTTGCAGCATCTTTTGCAAATAAAATTACACCACTAGTTTCTTTATCTAATCTATGAACAATAAAAACTTTGCCGAACTTTTCTTCAAGAATTTGTTTTAAAGAAATTTCTCTGCCAAATCTATCAGGTACTGAAAATAATCCTGCAGGTTTATTAATGGCTATAAACTCGTTGTTTTCGAAAATAACATCAAGGTTTTTGTAATGCATATTTGGCTAGTGGTTAATAGTAAATAGCTAATGTTTAAATATTATTAGTTAGTGTTTAGGTTGGATATTAATTTGGAAAGTATTTTAAACACAGATTCAATAAAAGTATATAATTGTTCCAAATCTTTTTTGTGTACATACTCAAGCAGTAATGCTATTTCAATTTGAGTATCAATTTCCACAACCGAACTTCTGGCTATTTCAAAAAAACGCTTTTTTTCTTGTTTTGAAATTCTTGCAGCACCTTCTGCAATATTGCTGCTAACAGATATGGCAGCACGTTTTAATTGTGATGTTAAAGTATATTTTTCTTCTAATGGAAATTGATTTGTTATGTTATAAGTTTCTTTAACTAAATTCAAAGAAATTATATAAACATCTAATTTTTTATGCGATAAATCCAGCATTTTATAGTTTTATTTTGATAGGAAACAAGTAATTCTTATTATTTGCTATTTTTTTTTTACCATTTTCCACTAGCCTTCTAGCTGCTCTCTATTAGCTATTTCCTGCTGCTGTTGGTTTATTCTTTTTTACAAAACTTTTATTCATAAATTTTAACAATCTTACTTCCTTTTCATTCAACATTCTCCATTTACCACGATTAACATTTTTCTTAGTAAGGTTGGCAAATAAAACCCTATCAAGTTTTTCAACACTATAGCCAAAATGCTCAAATATTCTTCTCACAATTCTGTTCTTACCACTGTGTATCTCAATACCCAAAACCTTTCTGTCTTTTTCATCAACAAAAGATAATGCATCGGGTTGTATAAAACCATCTTCAAGTGTTATACCATTTACAATGGCTTCAAAGTCTTTTTTGTTAATGATTTTATCTAATGTAACCTCGTATATTTTTTTAATGCCATACGATGGATGCGTTAATTTTTGTGATAATTCTCCATCATTGGTAAGCAATAAAACACCAGTAGTATTTCTATCTAATCTGCCCACAGGATAAATTCTTTCAGGCGTTGCACCCCTTACCAAATCCAATACTGTTTTTCTGCCTTTAGGGTCGTCAGATGTGGTGATGTAATCTTTAGGTTTATTTAGCAAAATATAAACTGCAGTGGTTTTTGCACTCAGTTTTTTGCCTTTATATTTTACTAAATCTTTCTCCGATACTTTAAAGCCAGGCTCTGTAATAGCAGTGCCATTAACAGTTATAAAAGCTTGTTTAATTAATTCAGCAGCTTCTCTTCTGCCACAAACACCAGCGTGTGCAATAAATTTATTTAATGGCATTAATTCGCCAGATGGTTCGCCAACAACCAATTTTTCTACTTTATCTTTTCCAAATTTTTGTTTAGACTCAATAGTTGAAATACCAACAGATTTTTCGTATTTTTTCTGATTAGCAAGTTTACCTGCAGCATACCGCTCCTTCTTCATTTTGCGTTTCTCTTGCTTAATCAGTTCTTTCTTTTTTGCACCTTTAGGTTCTTGATTAATAAATTTCTCAAATCCCTTTTGTGTAGCTTTTACTTGTGCCATATTATTTTATAAGTTGGCAAACTTAAACCATATTTAAAATTTGTGGCAATAAAGTGT
>JBMLRA010000271.1:0-3911 GCA_049241265.1 Chitinophagaceae bacterium | reverse complement strand
AGGTGGGCTTTAGGTGGGAGTAAGATGGGAGTAAGGTGGGAGTTGCTATGGAGTATCTGCTTTTTGCACAGCTTTTTAAAATTATAAATAAAAAACAAACACTTAAAATTATTTTAAAACCATCGCCAAAATCATACTAGCCCTTAAATAATTTTATGGTGTTAATCCATGTTTTATACTTAATTTTAATTTCTAAACATAACAAAATGTCTTCAGTAACCATAACTATTACCGATGAATCTACTAGTGGTGTTGTAACCAACAAATTAGAAGTATCGTTTGCCAGTGAATTAACCACCGTAAAAGATATTATTGAAGCTAGAGTATCTACAGAAGTAGCATCTTATAATAATAAGTTACCAGCTTACTTTAATGGACTTATTAAACCCAACGACGCCGAGCAAACTTTGAATGGCTATAAATTAAAGCATCAAAGAAAAGTAGATGTGGAAAAACAAATTTACAGTGCTTTAGATGCATTTAATAAAAACGGATATTTTGTTTTAATTGATAATATACAAGCTGAGTCTCTCGAACAAATGGTGGTTATTAATGATAAAACAACAGTAAGCTTTGTTAAACTTACTCCATTAGTTGGAGGCTAAATTTATACTATGGGATTGTTTGATTTATTTAAAAAGGCAGTAAAAACTGCTACTGATACTTTTGCCCCTTCACCTTTTTTGCAAATTATTAACAAGGCATACGATGAATATAAGTCAAAAGGCACTAACTATTGGGATATAAAGGCAAATAATTCAAGCCCTTTTAACGATTATATTCTACCCTTAAGCGATAAAGAAAAAGTTGCTTTTATTGTAGAAAGTATTAAGTCAATATCCATTTCTGCCAGTAATAGAACTTCGTGGTCATCCGATGATAAATCAGTAATGATTGAGAATATTTGGAGTAGTTATTTAAGCCACTTGCTAAAAACAAAATTGAATTTGGATAATGAAGACATGATAATTATGCTTGATGCATTTTGCAACCACAAAAGGTATGCACATGGGAATATCTTTCATTGGCCAATCAATAGCTTTATTAATCAGATAGCAAAGCAAACCAAAATAAACAAACCTAGCATTTTATTAATAATGAGGTTAGAGGAGTTTAAAGCATCACTTACTTCATACAAAGAAGAACTTTACCATACAAAAGATAAAACAAAAATTTTAGAGAAAATTGACAGTATACTTTTTGGTGCAGGTGATGATGAAGATGCCGTAAAACCCACTTGGTTTCCTGCTGAAGACAGGTTTGGAAAATACGCCAATGATAGTATTAAAGCCATGTCTGATGATGTGAGACAAAAATGGTTTGTATTAATGTTGTTAAGTCAGCGTGGTTCTGCTTCAAAACCATCAGATAAGTTTTTATCAGAAAGCAGGAAGGCAATCAAAGATGTGGGCGATGATTTTTTTAAGCAACAAATTACAACTTGGTTTCAATTCATTATTAATCTCAAAGAAGAAGTAACCGAACACAGGGAAACTTTTAGCAGTAGAGAATACATATTTTATAGTTCTGAATTTATTAATACTATAAACATAGATATGATAAAAGGGTTTATATGGATGTGTACTCCTTTTTATAACAAATCAATGCTGTTACAAATTGCTTCTTTAGCCGATAGAGCTTTCAAAAAAATCCCAGAAAAAGGCCCAGCATCTGCTGGTATAGGCAATGCCTGTTTATATGTTTTAGCAAACGTTAAAGGACTTGATGGAGTGGGACATTTATCACGTCTTAAACTTCGTATTAAACAAAGCAACACTCAAAGTCTTATTGAAAAATACCTGCAACAAGCAGCTAAAGAACAAGGAGTTAGTTTAGAAGAAATTGAAGATATGGCAGTAAGTGACTATAGCCTGCAAAATGGAACTTACAGCTGGGAATTAGAAGGCTTTACTGCTAAACTATCAATTGTTGGTATTGGAAAAACGCAATTACAATGGTTTAAAGCAGATGGCAGTTTGCAAAAAGCAGTACCAACATTGGTAAAAGATAAGCATGCCACCAAACTTAAAAAAATCAAAGAAACTATACAACAAGTAGAACTAACTTTAACTGCACAAAGAGACAGAATTGACAGGATGCTGAAAGTTGAAAGAAAGCTTAGCTGGCAGCAATTTAATGACTATTATTTTGAGCATGGGTTAATGAGTTT
This sequence comes from Chitinophagaceae bacterium, assembly GCA_049241265.1. Classification (GTDB taxonomy): domain Bacteria; phylum Bacteroidota; class Bacteroidia; order Chitinophagales; family Chitinophagaceae; genus CAIVPM01. The sequence continues at coordinate 1,741 of JBMLRA010000271.1, read as the reverse complement.
TATTGCACACAAACTTGTTTGGATATTTGAAGAGGGCGATAAAAAACATGCTGCTATTTACATTAATCATCAGTGGCAAAATAGCGATGGCAAATTACAATATACACCTTCCGAAAAAACAACAGTTCGCTTGTGGCATCCTGTTTTTGAATCAATAGAATCCATTCAAAACTGGCGACAGTTTTTATTGGATCAACAAATAGTACAACCTCTTAAACAAGTATTTAGAGAAGTATATTTACTTACGGATGCCGAAATAAATACTCGAACTTACAGCAACAGAATGGCAGCACATATTTTAAAGCAACATCAATTTAACTCACTTACCAAAATTCGTGGATGGAAGTATGCTTTAATGGGTGCTTTTGATAATGGCATTGATAGTGATAAAGCCACCCTGCTACTTCCCAACGTAGGATTAAAAGCAGAATATTGGATTAATGAAGTTAATGCAGAAGATGCAACCAACGATACTGGTATATGGCTATATGTTGCTACAGACCAGGTAAGATTTATCAGCACACAAACCAACGAAGTGGTAGAGCTTATTGATGTGCCTGCTTTAGTATTTAGCGAAGTAATGAGAGATGTAGATTTATTTGTAGGCGTAGCTAGTGTAGGCAACGATCCATCTTGGAGTGATAATGGTGGTTTGCCAGCTTACAGAAACTACTGGGAAGCTTACTCTTTTGGAGATTTAACCGAACTTGCCAAAACACGAAAAGTAATTTTAGAAAAATTAGTACCCCGTCTTAAAATTGCATCAGTATGTACAATTAGAGATAAGTTTTTAGTTGTACAAGGTAAATTAAGAACCTATAAAATACACATAGGCAGTACTAATATTTTAATGGAACCCAATGACCAATATTTATGTATTGTACCAGCACGTTCTAAAGAAGGTACAGGTACAGATAAATTATTTTTACCCTTTGAAGGCGACAGTGGCATTTCACTTATCATTAGTAAAGCCATGTTACTAGCAGCAGATGATGCAATAACTGATACTACCATCACTTCACAGATAAAAAGAAAATGACAGCTTACAGCCAATATATTTCACAAATAGCTGTGCCCGAATTTGGTATGCAAGGTCAGCAATTATTGAGCCAAGCAAAAGTTTTAGTAATTGGTGCAGGAGGTTTAGGATGCCCTGTTTTAAGCTACTTAAACGCAATGGGTACAGGTACAATTGGCATTGCAGATGCAGATGTGGTAAAACAAGAAAATCTACACAGGCAAGTACTATATTCAGTAACTCAAGTAGGTGAACTTAAAGTGGAAGCTGCAAAAAATGTATTACAACAACAAAATCCAAATACGATACTCCACCTATATCCTTTTGCAATTAATGCAAGTAATGCAAAAAACATTATCAATAATTACGATGTAGTAATTGATTGTACAGACAATGTGGCAACCAGATATATTATTGATGATGCAACCTATATTCTTGGCAAACCCTGGGTTTACGGTGCTGTTTTAAAAAATGAAGGGCAATTATCCGTATTTAATTTTAATGGTGGACCTTGTTTTAAAAATGTATTCTCCAATGCTTCTGTTTTTGATGAGCAAGATAGTTGTGCAGTTGCTGGTATCATGCCCTACACTACAGGTGTTATAGGTTGCTTACAAGTTAATGAGGCTGTTAAAATAATTACCAAAAACCCTCATAGCATTTCAGGCAGTATTCTTACCATCCATCTCCAAACCCTGCACCTAAAAACATGGAAAATTAAAT
>JBMLRA010000270.1:0-5874 GCA_049241265.1 Chitinophagaceae bacterium | reverse complement strand
ACCTTGGATGAAAGTAATGGTGAGAGATGAAGAAGATCCATTATTGGTGAAACCTTTTGGACGAGGTGCTATTAATATTATTGATTTGGCAAATATTTATAGCTGTTCGTTTATTGCCACTGAAGATGTTGGTGAAGTGTTTGAAGATGGAAGTTTTAAAATTTATGGCAGGCTGGATAATAGTGATTTAAGAGGTTGCAGCCTTATGCTTACAAGTTTGTAAACAAAACTTAACCCATCATTAAAGCATTGGCACTTCTTTGTAAGACATTAAAGGCAATTTCAGCCATTAGGTTTTCTTTATCAAGCGTTGGATTAACTTCAGTTATTTCAAAACAACAAATCTTTCTTGCCTGCATCAATTTACTGATTAAATCTTCTGCCTCCCTCTCTCGTAAACCATTGCCAACAGGTGTCCCTGTTCCTTTTGAAATAGCAGAATCCAAACTATCCACATCAAAACTAACATAAATATCTGTGCAATCGCTTAGGTAACGCATCACAGAACGAACAACATTCTCAGCTCCTTTTCTTCTAAATTCATTAGTTGTAATTACCTTAATATCGTGTTTATCAATAAGGTGTTTTTCCTCTTTTTCAAAATCTCTCAATGAGATGAAAACTATATCTTCAGGCAATACTTTAGGAGCTATTTTGCCAATATTTTTTAATAAGTTCCAGCTTTTTTTTGTTTCAGCATCCAATTCGTGTGTTGCACTTTCCTGGTTATCTTCATTAATCGAGAGAGACAATGGCATACCATGCATATTGCCACTTGGCGTGGTATAAGGCGTATGCAAATCTGCGTGTGCATCTATCCATATTACACCAAGTTTGCTATTAGGCTTAGCCATTTTCAAACCAGCAATTGTTGCACCAGCACTGCTGTGATCACCACTTAAAACCAATGGGAAAAACCCAGATTTCACAGTCTCCTGAACACTCTTGCTAATACGTTCATACATTGTTACAATACCTTTGATACGCTTTGCATAAGGCGACTGTATTGGCTCGTATAATAGTTGATTTTCGGTTTCAATTTTTTCAGACGGGAAATGAATAAAGAAATTACTCATAAAGTCCAATGCTGCTATTTTTATAGCATCTATACCCATACTTGCACCTCTTGTACCTGCACCTATTTCTGACGGAATTTCTATTAATTTTATATTCTTCATAAACTTACAATCGTTAGCAAACTTATAGGTTTAACGCTTAGCTATCAAATCATTCGATACTTATTACCTCAAATCTGGTGAACATATCTTCACTATACCAATCTTCTTTTCTTGTTTTTTGAATTACAGTTTGATGAGCTTTCATTTGATAGGCAAACGCTTTCATAGATTCAATATCACTCCAAATACTTAGCGTAGCTTGCTTAACAAAAGGTATTTCGCCAATGCCCAATGACGTTATTAATCCTTTAGCATTTTTCATTTGTGCAGAAACATCAGGCACATTTTTCCAGAATGATTTTAATTTAGATACCCTGATAGTCGCTCTTGTTAAAATAGCAATTTTCCCCTCTATGTTGTTTTCAAGATGTGGCATTTCGCCAAATACTTTTTTACCATCCCAGGTGCCGTGAGATGAAACTGGCTTCAGCACTATTGTTTGAATAGAGCAGTTGAACAATTTGATGTACCAGCCAATAAAACCTGAATTAGTTACTTCATTTTTTTTATCACTTACAGTTAGTATTGCCCATTGTCTCCAGTCTGGATGAATATCAAAAGTTCCATTCTTACCACATCCAAGCAGTTTGTAGAAAGATATTTTTTTGTTGAACATTAATGGCAAATGAAACAAAGCCATTGATAATACACCAAAGTAGCCCATCAATTTTGGATAACGAACAATAATTACAACACAAATCATTTTGTGAAAATAGAAACTTTACTTTTGATACCTAATAATTTTTATGCAAACTATTATCACCAACATAAAGCAACTAGTTAATGTAAGAGATGAAAATAAATTACTTCGAGGTAAAGAACTTTCAAACTTACCAATAATTGATAATGCTTTTTTAGTGATTGAAAACGGACTGATTGTTGATTATGGGGAAATGGCAAATGGGAATTGGGAATTAGGAATTGATGAAAAGGAAATAATAAACGCCAATGGAACAACTATTCTTCCATCATATTGTGATAGTCATACCCATATTGTTTTTGCAGCTAGTAGAGAAACAGAATTTGTTGATAAGATAAATGGATTAAGCTACGCTGATATTGCTGCAAAAGGTGGTGGTATCTTAAACTCCGCTGCAAAACTTGTCAATACAAGCGAAGATGATTTGTTTAACATGGCATTTGACAGATTACTACAGTTGATACAACTTGGCACTGGTGCTATTGAAATTAAAAGTGGCTATGGCTTGTCGCTAGAGAATGAACTTAAAATGCTTAGAGTCATTAAAAGATTAAAGAGTGTTTCGCCCATTCCTGTAAAAGCTACATTCCTTGGTGCACACGCATTTCCTATTGCATACAAAGAAAATAATCAGGGCTATATTGATATTATTATTAATGAAATGATTCCTGCAATAGCTAAAGAAAATTTAGCTGATTATATTGATGCTTTTTGTGAAGAAGGATTTTTCTCTATAGCTCAAACAGAGTCTATATGCAATGCAGGAATACATACAGGTTTAAAAGTTAAGATTCACGCAAACCAATTAAGTTCAACAGGTGCTGTGCAATTGGGTGTTAAATTAAATGCACTCTCCGTAGATCATCTTGAAATGATGGATGATGATGCCATACAATCTTTAGCAAATTCAAATACAATTGGCACTTTGTTGCCAACGGCTGCATTTTTTTTAAGAATGGATTATCAGCCTGCACGTAAACTTATTGATGCAGGATGTGCCATTGCTTTAGCATCAGATTATAATCCTGGAAGCAGTCCAAGCGGTAATATGAATTTTGTGAATGCCATTAGTTGTATTCAAATGAAAATGCTACCAGAAGAAGTTATCAATGCAAGTACCATCAATGCTGCTTATGCTATGGAAGTTGAAAACGAATTAGGCAGTATTACCAAAGGTAAAAAAGCTAATCTTATTTTCACTAAACCCATACCATCATTAGCTTATATACCTTACAGCTTTGGCAGTAATTTGATTGATAAAGTGATGATTAATGGTGAGTTTGTAAAGTAGATTATCAATAAATATTTGATAAATTCAACATCAAAATACTTATTAGACAAGTACTTAATTTTTATTTTTTTAATACTATTTTCTACAAACAAATTGATGGTATCTTTTTCTAATTTCCAGATTCCTTATCGTGAACAAAAACAAAGTCGCCGTATCCCTGTTCAAGTGTTCTATTTGATTAAAAAATTAAGCTACAAAATTTTACTTAAAATTGTTTGATAATATTCTTGATAGCGATTGTATATAAGCATTATTAAATACAGGCTTTTAAAATTGCTATGACTTTTTATCAGATAAAATCAAATTTATTTTAAATCAAATAAAAGAATAATAAAGTAGTTTTTTATAAAAAATCTTGCAGTTTTAAACTTGCAATTTCAATCCCTTTTTGTACGCACATTTCAATATTTTGCTCATCAATAAAAGCACTAATACAACCGGCCCAAAAAGAATCTCCAGCACCTGTAGCATTTTTAACATTAATTTTTTTTGCAGATAAAAAACTCCAATCGCTATGCAGCGTTTTAAAGTAAACTCCTTTAGAACCACAGGTTAAACAAATTAACTTAGCTGAAACAGTACTCAAAAAGTATAATGCTTCTTGTTCATCAACTTCTTCTTCTAAAAATCTGGAAACATCATCAATACTAAATTTAAGTAGTGGTTGGTATTGTTGAATGGTCGAAAAAACCTCATTTGCGTAAGCTTTATTTTTCCAAATACTTGGTGCATAATTCCAATCTATTGAAATTAATTTATTGCTTTTATATGCTTTGTCAAATATGTTTAAAACCGCTGTAGATGCTGGTTGCTGGCTCAAACAAAACGCAGTACTATGAACTAGATTAGCATTGTTAAATAAGTTTTCATCTATGCTTGAAATTTCTCTATCAGCATCTCTATATGCAATAAAATCAGGCGTTTGAGGCGTTTTTGATACTGCAATAAAACTTGTGTTGCAATTGTCTAAAACATTAATGTATGCTGTGCTTATATTCTCTTTATTTAATGTTTCAATAATCTTTTTTCCAAAACCATCATTACCAATTGATGCCACTAACGTTGCATCAACATTGCACTTGTGCAAATAGTTACAAAAGTTGGCAACACTGCCACCAACAATAATTTCTAAGGTATTTGCTTGTTGTAAGCTATTGGTTATTTCGGTAGAAATTCCATCAATTAAAACCTCTCCAATACATAAAATATTCTTCTTCATTCTTTCTTTTATTTATATTACTTTGTCAAAACTATTCTCTGCAATTACTGCTCCTGCTGCACTCCAGGTGCAAAAGTTAATACCACAAGGTTGTATTTTTTTTGCATCAATACATTCATTAAAGCTATTGTTTAATGTGTTTGCAATATGAATTTGTTGTGTAATAATGCTTGCTAATTTTGTTTGTTTTTGTTTATTCAAAGCCATTACCATTAATCCATTCCACACTTGCCACAAACCACCATTATGAAATTGATTGGGATAATTTCTAAATTCAAAAGCATAGTTGTGTTCAAGATTTTTCATATCATCATCTTTAATTTTTATTGTTGGATAAAAAGAAGGCAACAATTGAAAAGTAGCTGTGCTTAAATATGTTTTTATAAATTTAATTATAGATTGTTGCTGCTGTTTTGTACCAATTTCAAGATACAAAGCCAAAGCATTTGCTTGTAGATCAAAATAGCTGTAAACCCTACTAGGATTGAATCCCATTAACCAATACTGGCTTTCTTCTTCAGGCATTAAATGCTTTAAATTTTCGCAATAAAATTCTTGCTTTTTATGTCTCCAAAAATTTTGTTCTACTACTTTTATTATATCATTTGCCTTGGTTAAATATTCATTTTTGTCGTATAATTTCGCTGCTAATTGTAAAGCCCACACACGCAACAATTGATTAAATAATGTATAGCCGTGATGAATATATTCATCAGCCCAATCGCCACTTTGTGGTGTGTAAATTAAATGCTTACCATTAAACTCCCAAGCATCAAGCAATGCAAAACATTTTTTCACTTTGGCAAAATATTTTGTTTTTAAACTATTGTCATTGGTGTGTGTTGTATATAAACAAAGTGCAATGACCGCCCAAGATGGATTGTCAACTCTACCTACAGTGCCACCATAGCTTACACCATCATTTGCAACATTTACATTGCTTGGCATAAAGCCACTTTTATGCTGATGATTAAATATTGTTTTTATGGTTTGTTGTGCTGTTGCAAGTAGTGTTTCATTGCCACTAAAAATAGCAGCAATAATACTTATAGTGCCATCTCTGGTCCACACTCTTTTATAGTTGGCAGTATCTGTAATTGCAGCTATAAAACCCTTATTGGTTGTGGCGTTCAATAAAATATCAACACTTGCATTGTATTGTTTTTTGTCAATCATTACTCATTGAATTTATATTGGATTTTATTCTTAATACAAACAAAGCACCTAGAATAATTAATGCTCCTGCAAACAAAATTGCATTCACAGGGTTAGCATTTAATAAATGATTATAAATGTATTTAAAACTAATAGTTTCTAAAAGCATTGGCAATACTATACACATATTTAAAATACCCATATACACACCTGTTTTTTGTGGTGGAATTGAACCTGCTAAAATTACATAAGGTGTTCCCATCATACTTGCCCAACCTATGCCCAAACCAACCATTGAAGCCAACAAAAATGTAGTTGAGTGCATTTGTGT
>JBMLRA010000269.1:0-1547 GCA_049241265.1 Chitinophagaceae bacterium | reverse complement strand
ATAAATATAAATTTTAATTATTTGAAAAAAGCTCCAATTATTTGGAGCTTTTTTTTTGTTTATTCCATATATTCGTCATTAAAAATTATTTAATTATGAAGAAAATTTACTTTGTGTTTCTATTATTTATCGGAAATTTTTTGAATGCTCAGGTTGCAACAATCAACGGGAGCATCAACAGCACACAATTAAATGGCACAGGAAGTAGTGCTTATCACGTGAGCGAATTTTTATATACAGAAACCGAAATTGGGGTAGGTAATTTTACAACAGCAGGAACTTCTATTAAAAGAATCAACTTAAATGTAAATGCAGTTGGCAGTCCTACAACTCAAAATAACATTAAAATTTATTTACAAAATGTTTCATCATCAGTAACTGCGTTAACTGCAACAACTTATAGTACTGCTGGATATACAGAGGTTTATTCAGGCTCTATAACAGCAGCTACACAAGGTTGGATTGGGGTAAATTTAACAACCCCTTTTGTAAGAAATGCTGGTAGCAATTTGCAAATGATGATAGAACGAACTGATAATGTTGTTCCAGTTACAGCACTAACATTGTGGTGTTTAAATGGTACTAATCTTTCTCGAAGATACAATGGTACAGCTGCTCTTTCTGGGGCTACTAGTTTATCACTAAGTGCATTTAGAATTTCTGCTCAATTTGTTAATGGAACTGATTTAAGTGTTGTAAGAATAGAAACATTAGGTAAAATTCCTACAGTTGCTGCATTTCCTCATCAAGTAAAAGCATTGGTGCAAAACAATGGTAATACTACAATTGCAGCGGGAACACAAGTTACTTTGGGTGTATCTGGAGCAAATACATTTAATAATGTGAAAACAACAAATGCTCTTATACCTGGTGCACAGCAAATGATTACATTCGATGCTATTAACTCAATGGTAGCAGGTACAAATAGTGTAACTGTAAGCGTACCTGCTGATGACAATTTAACTAATAATTCTGCAACATTTGATCAAAATGTTACTAATAATACTTTTGGATACCCTGATGGAAGTGCAAGAAACTCTAATATTGGATTTAATACAGGACAGGGATTATTAGTAACTAGGCATACTAACGCTATGGCAATAAATATTACAGGTATTAGGGCTTATGTAACAACAAGTTCAAACACAATTTTTGGTGTTGTATGCAGTAAGCAAGGAGTAATTTTGGGACAAACTGCAGATTACAATGTAGTTCCTAGTGATAGTTTAACTTTTAAAACATTTAACTTCACAACTCCAGTAAGTATAGGAGCAAACGATACATTTTTTATTGGAATTGGACAAAGAGCAGGGGCATATGGATATTTTCCTCTTGGTACACAATTTGAAAACCCTGCAAGATTAAATACTTATGCTTCACTACCACTTGCAGGAGGTACACCATCTTTTACAGTAACACTAGGAAGACAAATAGTTGAAGCAATCATTGAGCAAGTTTTACCAGTAACGCTTACTTCTTTCACAGGTAAAAAAGAAGGCAACAACAACATACTTTCTTGGACAACTGCCAACGAATTAAATAATAAG
>JBMLRA010000268.1:18115-19632 GCA_049241265.1 Chitinophagaceae bacterium | reverse complement strand
ATGGCTTATTCAACCATTAAATACAAATCAACTTTACAAAATGCTTAAAATAAAAACTAATATAGTTACAAAAATTGTGTTAATAATTGTTATTAATTGTGCTGTTATAAATGTTACAGCACAGGATACTTCGAAGCTATTTTTTACAACTTCTGTTGGCATATTATCACCTCTATCTAAATTTTCAAATGCTTACAAAACCTCACTGGCATTGAATTCTGGAATAGAATATAAGGTTAGTAAAAATTATTTTTTACAATTTGTATTAGATTTTAATGCAGTAAATTACGACCAACAAGTTAAAGATGCAAGTTCAAATTACTTGTTTCAAAACACCAGCAGTTCAGTGTTTTTAGTAGGTTTAAATGTAGGTAGAAATATTAGCATCAATAAGTCGGGAAGCTTGTTTGTTTCGCCATACTTGGGGTTGGGTTATGCTAACATTGGAGAGCCAAGATTAACTATTAATAATACCACAAATATGATAACGCAAGAAGTAACAAGAATGAATGGATTGTTTACAAGAGGTGGGTTAAGACTTGGATATAAAACCAATTCTAAAGTGCTACAAACAATTTATCTTGATGCTTCTTATTGGACAACAAACATCACTGTTCAAAATAGTAAGCCACAAGCATTATCTATTTTAGTAGGAACAAGATTTGGTTTTTAAAATAAATATTATGTGTACAGTAGTTTATATACCCAACAATAACGGCACAAGCTATTTTGCTTCTTTAAGAGACGAAAGTCCCTTAAGACCTAAAGCATCTATACCAAAAATAAACGATGAAAATGAGATAAAATTTTTATCGCCAGTTGATGCTTATGCTGGAGGTACTTGGATTGGTGTAAGTGATTATAACAATGTAATTGTTTTACTAAATGGAGCTTTTGAAAATCATACGCGTAAAAATTTCTATAGAAAAAGTAGAGGCTTAATTGTGCTTGAATTATTAAGCTGTGAATTGCCTGTTGTTGATTGGAATTTAATGAACCTAACCGATGTTGAACCCTTTACGCTGATTGTGTTTAGTGATAATAATTTATTTCAATTAGTATGGGATGGAATAAATAAAACAAGAATTTTATTAGATGTTTCTGTACCGCATATTTTCTCCTCATCAACACTTTATTCGCAAACAGCAAAAGCCAATAGAAAAGATATGTTTGAAAATTGGATAGCAATGAATCCACCTATTTCAAAACTTAGTTTATTGAATTTTTTTAAATCTTTTAACGATAAAGAAAATGGATTTATTATAGACAGAAGTGCAACAATGAAAACAATCAGTTATTCTTTTGTTGAACTGCAACATCACCAAACGGTTGGCTTTAATTATTACGACTTTATTGACTACAAGTTTACCAGTATTGATATGAGTATTGGTAAAAGTTTATTAAGTTCTCTGTTACCCAACCATGTCAAGTATTAGTTTATGAACAAAACAGAATTCATTTTTAAACTTAGAAGATACTATATTAAAACTACCAGTTGGGAATATTGGCCAATGTGG
>JBMLRA010000268.1:0-18015 GCA_049241265.1 Chitinophagaceae bacterium | reverse complement strand
TAAACTTAGAAGATACTATATTAAAACTACCAGTTGGGAATATTGGCCAATGTGGATTGTATATTTTCCTGTTAGTTTCTATTATATCTTTTTGTCAATTAAAGCAAGATCATTTTTCTTTTTTTCTGCATCCAATCCTACCATAGAAACAGGAGGAATGTTTTTTGAAAGCAAGTGGAAAATATTTGAACTCATTCCTAAAAAATATTTTCCAACAACCATTTATATTGAAGAAACAGATACTTTAAATGTTGTTTTAGATAAGCTTAATACAAACAATATTTCCTTTCCTATTATTGCAAAACCAGATAGAGGTGAAAGAGGATGGTGTGTTCAGAAAATAAATAACCAACAGGAATTAAAAGACTATATCAATAAAATTAATATTCCTTTTCTTATTCAAGCCTACGTTGATTATCCTTTAGAGTTCAGTGTTTTTTATTTTAGAAATCCAAACAGTCAACAAGGTAAAGTAACATCTGTTACGCTTAAAAAATTACTGACAATAAAAGGGGACGGCATTTCAACAATTGAGCAGTTAATATTGAAAAATGATAGGGCTTTTTTGCAATATCATCATCTTGAAAAAAACAAATCAATCGACTTTGAAAAGGTTTTAAGCAAAGATGAAGAACAAGTTTTAGTGCCTTATGGCAACCACGTTTTAGGAGCTATGTTCTTAAATTATAATAATATTATAGACCAGCAATTAAACAATACCTTCAATGAAATTAGCAAGCAAATTGATGGCTTTTATTTTGGCAGATTCGATTTGCGTTGCACTAGTATTGAAGATTTAAAACAAGGCAAAAACATTTCGATACTTGAACTTAATGGTGCTGGAGCAGAGCCTGCTCATATTTATGACCCAAAATTTTCTTTCTTAAAAGCCCAACAAGTAATTGTACAACATTATGCAATGTTGTACAATGCATCAACAATCAACAATAAAAAAGGTGTTGCTTATATGAGTTATAACTTGTTTGTAGCTACTAGAAAAGCTGAGAAATTATATAAAAATAAAATGCTGAGTATATGAGTATCATTGGCATTCCAATTGGTTTTTATGGCTATTTATTTCCAGGAAATATAAACTTAATGATATTGGAATTATATATCAATAAACAATTTAATAAATTGCTTATTGTTATGGGGCTTGTGTTACTATTTGAAAGCTTATATTGTTTTTTTACATTGCATTTTCTTTATAAAACCAACATCAATCGAACAATATTTCATAACTTAGAAATAAGTGCTTATTTACTTACACTTGCTATGGGATTGTGGATGTTGTTTGAAAAGGCAAAACCTAAATCATCAACATCAAGCAATATTTATAGAGGTATTTTTAGTGCAGTTATTCATCCACAGCAAATTCCGTTTTGGTTGTTTATTGGGGTTTTGTTTAATGGTGTAATTAACTTAAGCAGTAGTATAGCCTCATTAGTTTACTTTGTTTTATTTAATGCTATTGGAACTTTTTTAATACTAATGTTTTATGCATATTTTGGCAATAAAATAATAGTTACACTTAACCTTAGAATGAACCAAATCAATAAGGTAGTGGGTGTTGTTTATATAATTATAGCAATTTTATCTCTACTTAAATGATGCATTAAAACTTATCGCTTCATCATTCCTCTCATTCCAGGAAAACCACCCATTGGCATATTATTCATCATCTTCATCATTTGCTTCATTTGATCAAATTGCTTCATAAAAGCATTTACTTCCTCTATTTTTTTACCACTGCCTTTAGCAATTCTTTCTTTACGTGAAGGATTAATTAAATCGGGATTTGTTCGTTCAGCAGGGGTCATACTTTTTATCATTGCCTCAATTCCTTTGAAACTGTCGTTATCAATATCAACATCTTTAATGGCTTTTCCAACGCCAGGAATCATACCCATCAAGTCTTTCAGGTTCCCCATCTTTTTAATTTGTTGTAGCTGGTCTAAAAAGTCCTGAAAGTCAAACTTGTTTTGTTTAATCTTCTTCTCCAATTTCTTAGCTTCTACCTCATCATATTGTAGTTGTGCTTTTTCTACTAGTGAAGTAATATCTCCCATCCCCAAAATACGCTGAGCCATCCTATCAGGATAGAAGACATCTAATGTATCCATCTTCTCACCACTGCTCATAAACTTAATAGGTTTATTTACAGTGTATTTAATTGAAATAGCAGCACCACCTCTTGTATCACCATCTAATTTAGTAAGTACAACACCACTAAAATCTAATCTATCATTAAAGGCTTTTGCTGTGTTTACAGCATCCTGACCTGTCATACTATCTACAACAAATAATATTTCTGTAGGCTTTACAGCAGCTTTAATATCTGCAACTTCCTGCATCATTATTTCATCAACTGCCAAGCGACCTGCAGTATCTATTATGACAATATTCTTGTTAGTTGCCTTAGCGTGTTTAACTGCATTTTGAGCAATTAAAACCGCATCCTTAGTGTCTGGCTCTTTGTAAATTTCTACACCAATTTGTTCAGATAAAACAGTTAATTGATCTATCGCTGCTGGCCTATAAATATCTGCAGCAACAACCAATACATTTTTCTTTTGTTGTGTTTTTAAATAAGTAGCTAATTTACCTGTAAAAGTTGTTTTACCACTACCTTGTAATCCAGCAACCAAAACAATTGCAGGGTTTCCTGTTATATTAAATTCTGCAGGTTCGCCCCCCATTAATTCTGTTAATTCATCCTGCACAATTTTTACCATTAACTGGCTAGGATTAATAGCATTTAAAACCTTTGTACCAACAGCTTTTTCTTTTACCTTATCTGTAAACTCTTTAGCAATTTTAAAGTTCACATCAGCATCAAGCAATGCTCTTCTAATATCTTTAATGGTATTAGCAACATTTAGGTCTGTAATACGTGCCTGACCTTTAATATTTTTAAAAGCTGATTCTAAACGTTCTTGTAAATTCTGAAACATAGTTCTTTGATTTAAGGTTTAAGTTTGAAATTTAAATTTGAGTAGTATATAGACTCAAACATTAAATACATACCCTTAAACGTTTTTAAAAGTGTGCAAATATAAAAGAGTTGAGTTGTGGAATAGAGAAAAAACAAACTAGCACAAGTTGTATTGCTTTTTGGTAAATTAAACTAATAAAGCTTCTATCATAAATCAACATTAAATACATTAAGCTAGTTGTTATATTTGCCAAATGTTAACCATTAGCCAACGTGGGCAGCAAATGCCTGCATCTCCTATTCGTAAATTAGTTCCTTATGCCGAAGCTGCAAAAAAAAGAGGAACTAAAGTATATCATTTAAATATTGGTCAGCCCGATATTGAAACTCCAAAAATGGTTTTAGATGCTGTACGCAACAGCGACTTTAAAGTGCTAGAATACAGTCATAGTGCAGGAAACGAAAGCTACAGAAAAAAATTAGTTGGTTATTACAACAGCGTTGGAATTAATGTTGATTTTAACCAAATTATTATAACAACAGGTGGCAGCGAAGCAATCCTTTTTGCTTTTATGGCTTGTATGGATGCTGGCGACGAGGTAATCATTCCAGAACCTTTTTATGCAAATTATAATGGTTTTGCAGTGGCAGCAGGGGTAAATGTTGTGCCAATCACTAGCCATATTGAAAATGGCTTTGCATTGCCAAGTATAGAAGAATTTGAAAAAAAGGTAACTACAAAAACCAAAGCGATTGTTATTTGTAATCCCAATAATCCAACTGGGTATTTATATACTGCTGAAGAAATGGAAGCCTTAAAGGTGTTGATAAAGAAGTACAATCTTTACCTATTTAGTGATGAGGCTTACAGAGAATTTTGTTATGATGGAAAACAAGTGAGTGCAATGCATTTAACAGGTGTTGATGATAATGTGGTAATGATGGATACTATTAGCAAAAGATATAGTGCTTGTGGTGGCAGAATTGGTGCATTAGTTACAAAAAACAAAGCTTTACTTGATGCTGCAATGAAGTTTGCCCAAGCAAGATTAAGCCCACCAAGTTTTGCCCAAATAGCAGGGGAAGCTGCTATAGATTTGCCGGCAAATTATTTTGATACAACTAAAGCCGAATATCAATCACGTAGGGATTTAATTGTAATAAGATTGAACGCAATGGAAGGAGTTTTTTGCCCAAACCCTGGTGGTGCTTTTTATGCAATAGCCAAATTACCAATTGATGATAGTGATGTTTTTTGCCAATGGTTACTCGAAAAATTTGATTATAATGGAGCAACTGTAATGCTTGCACCTGCTACTGGTTTTTATGGCACAACTGGATTGGGTAAACAAGAAGTTAGATTGGCTTATGTATTAAACTTAAATGATATTGATGCTGCAATGGATTGCTTGCAACAAGCATTAAAACAATACCCCAATAAAACGAATTAGTTGAACACATAAATACAAAAAAGCACTTTGATATACTTATCAAAGTGCTTTTTTATTAGCAAATTATTTAATGCTGAATCAAAATGGTACTAACTCCAAGGCTTTTATGATTACTCAACACCTCTACTAAATATATACCACTACTATAATTGAAGGTATTTAATTGTAAATAACTAGCTGTTGTTTGTACTGATTGTAAGACTTTACCAGTTGTAGTTGATAGTTTAATTGTTACTAATTCCTTTAAGTCATTTTTAAAATTAATTTTTATATAATCGCTAGCAGGGATAGGATGTAAGCTAATATTG
Source organism: Chitinophagaceae bacterium (assembly GCA_049241265.1). Taxonomy (GTDB): domain Bacteria; phylum Bacteroidota; class Bacteroidia; order Chitinophagales; family Chitinophagaceae; genus CAIVPM01. Next base: position 13,321 of record JBMLRA010000268.1, on the reverse strand, counting down.
CTTTTAGTATTATTGCCATCTATAGCTACAATATTTGAATAAAAAACTTCAACATTGCTAATAACTTTTACACGGTAATAACTAATATTATTGTTACTATTATCGCTAAGCTGATACTGCTGTTCATTATTTTGCTGCACTAAAAAACTCATTGAGCCAACATCTTTAAAGTTAACAGCATCGGTACTTTTTTGCAATATTACTGTTATGGGTTTATTATCATTAACCAAGGTTACGGTAAAAAGTTTATTATCTTTTTGGTTAGTTGCAACCAAATTAATTTTTGTTATTGGCAATAAAGCAGAATAACTAACAGTAGCAGTTGCCATTGTTTTATTTTCTGGGTCAAATGTGATAGTTGCAGGTGTAAAAGATAAATTATATGAGATGATATTGCTATTAATAACAGTTCCAACCCCATTTCCTGAATACATTAGTTGATTGGCAGCTTTATGGTAAATAACAATTGTTGTATCTAAAGTATTAGCTGCATTAGCAATTTTTATTACAACAGGCATTGGGAAGAATGTAGAAGCTGTACCAGAAGAACCAGTAGCAGTAACAGTTTGAGTAAGTTTTAAATTAATTTTGTTGCCCACATTGCCCCACTCAACAGCATAGTTTGGTGTACCTTTTTTCATAATCCACTCTGTAAAAAAACCAGTCATACTTTCTCCAAATTCTTTTTCAAAGTTGCGTTGTAAATCTGCTGTTGTTGCCGATTTGTAAGCAATAGCAGTGTCGTTTAAATAATTTTTACAAGCATTAAAAAATTTAGTATCACCCATTAAAGTTCTTAGCATAGACGCTACCATACAACCCCTGTCGTACACAGCAGTAGTATTATTTGATGTCCATACAGCATTTGAATTTGAAATTGAATTTAGGTAGATGGAGCTAGAAGTAAGATTTCTTGCACTTGATTTGTTATTTGCTAATTTACTAACAGGATTAATGCCAATAGATGGAACTAATTCTAGAGCTAAAACTTCGCTATATGTTGCAAAACCTTCTGCAAGCCATAAGTGATTCCATGTAGCAAAAGTTACCTTGTTTCCAAACCATTGGTGTGCTAATTCATGTGCATAAATGCTATTACTTTGAACACTACTAGTGCCAATGCCTGAAAAGGTTTGGTGCTCCATTCCTCCACTAAAACCAAACTCATAAAATCCATGTTTTTCTTTTGCATAGGGGTAGTCTCCAAATACATTATTTAGTGCAGCAAAAACTAATTTATGATTATTAAGTACATTTAAAATATTGTTTTCAACGGGGATTGTTTTACTAGGAAAAAGATTGGCAATAAATGGAACAACCTTATTCCCGACAGTTAGATTACCTAAATCATATCTTTTATATTTGGCAATACCAATAGCTACTAAATAGGACGCAATAGGGTAGCGATGTTTAAACTTAAAAGTTCGGTTAGAACCATTAATTACCGAATCAACCATTGCACCATTAGCTGCTACCCAAAAAGAATTGGGTACTGTAACATTAATATCAATTGAGTCTATTTTATCTTGCATATCTGCTTTGCAAGGCCACCAATCTTTGTCTTCGTAAGATTCAGATAAAGTATATATGTAATTGTTGCCAGCAGCATCTTGCTTTCGTTGATAACCCTCTTCACTGCCTGTTGCTGCAGGAGGAATACCAACATAATTAATGGTTATAGAATCTAAAGTTCCTATGGTTACAATCGTTGTAGGCAATGTAATATTTAACACATCTATATTACCTGTTGATGGAAAAGAAAAACTACAATTCGTGGCGTGATATTGTACACCTAGAGCTGCATTATTAAACGATGCTTTATTAAAATCGAAACTAATACTACTAACATTAGCAGTAATGGTTTTGAAATAAGTTGTTACACTGCCTGTTAAAGTTTTGGTAGCATCATCTGGGTCTGCCGACCAATTACAACGATGATATATCACATTAATGTTAGCACCTGTGCCGCTATTCCCTGTAGAGGTAATTCCAGCATTAATTCCATTATTGAAACTAGTTCCTCCTCTGTGATAAAATGTTTCTTCAAAACTGTTTTGCGAAAACGATGTGTTAATGAAAACTATAATCAGTAATACTACTACAATAATTTTTTTATATGGCACCATTGGTTATATCTAATTAAATTGAGTTGGTAAAGTTATGAGAATCTAAAGATGATAATGATAACCAACGTTTAAACTTGCTAATAATAACCTCTTATAAAATAGAATATGAGTGATATATAGCTACAGCTTATTTTAGCAAATAATTTTAAAATATGCTAAAAAAAATACTGCCTTTATTTGTTTTGGTTGGTTTATTAAGTTGCAAAAACAATAATGAATCTACTGCAATAAGCGATCCTCTTGTTGATAATCTTGATACCACAGTAAACCCTGGAGATGATTTTTTTTTATATGCCAATGGTGGCTGGATAAAAAACAATAAAATTCCAGATGCAGAATCTGCTTGGGGTATTGGTAATTTAGTGCAAGAAGAAATTTATAAACGCCTAATCAGTATTAATGAAAAAGCTGTTAAAGAAGGCGGAGCAAAAGGAAGTGTTACACAAAAAATTGCTGATTTTTGGAGTAGTGCCATGGATACAAACGCCATTAATAAAGATGGAATTACACCTCTTACCAAAGATTTAGATAGGATTGGTGCAGCAGCTACTGTTGCAGACTTAATAAAACTTTCAGCAGAATTTAGTACAAAAGGGTCTAACACTTTTTTTAATAACTACATTGCTCAAGACGATAAAAACAGTGAGCAAATTGCCTATATGCTTTCTCAAGGAGGCTTAGGAATGCCAAATAGAGATTATTATTTTAATACCGATGAAAAATCTGTTGCAGTTCAAAATGCATTCAAAGAGTATTTGGTTAAAATATTTAAGCAATTGGGTAATAATGATGCAGTAGCTAATAAAGCAATGATGGATGTTTACGCTTTTGAAACAAGGCTTGCAAAAGCTTCTCGTAAATTGGCTGATTTGCGTGACCCTTACAAAAATTATAATAAAATTAGTATTGCTACACTACAAACACTTACTCCAAATATTAATTGGAGTGACTATTGGAATATTGCAAAAATCCCAAAACTTGATAGTGTTATTGTTGGACAGCCAGAATTTTATACAGCTTTAAATAATGAGCTAAAAACAGCTCCAATTGAAGTGTTGAAGAATTATATTAAGTATAACTATGTATCAGATTTTGCATCTTTTCTTGATGATAAAACCTTTATGGACAAGTTCAATTACAACAAAACTTTAAGTGGGGCTAAAGAGCCAAGACCAAGATGGAAAAGAGTTTTAGATGCACAAGAAGGTGCAATGGGCGAAGCTTTGGGTCAGTTATTTGTAAAAGAATATTTTAATGAAACAGCTAAAAAAAGATATGAGAATTTAGTAGAAGCTATTCGTGATGCCTATAAAGAAAGGATTTCCAAATTAACCTGGATGAGTGATGAAACTAAAGCTAAGGCTTACGATAAACTAGCAAAAATTAAGAAGAAAGTAGGCTATCCCGATAAGTGGAAAGATTTCTCTGCAATGGAAATTGGTAAAACTTCTTTTGTTCAAAATATGCAAAAAGCAAATGAATGGTGGCATCAATACAACGTAAATAAATTAGGCAAGCCAGTTAATAGAGATGAATGGGATATGACACCTCAAACTTATAATGCCTACTACAATCCAAGTAATAATGAAATTGTTTTACCCGCTGGAATCTTTGCTATTCCTGGTAAAAAAGATGCAGATTTGGATGATGCTTTAGTTTATGGCTATGCAGCTGCGAGTACTATTGGACACGAAATTACACATGGGTTTGATGACCAGGGAAGACAATATGATGCAGCTGGAAACTTGAAAGATTGGTGGACAAAAAAAGATGGTGAAGAGTTTGGTGAAAGAGCTAAAAACATTATTCGTCAGTTTAATGAATTTATGCCAGTAGACACTTTACACATCAATGGTGAAGCTACACAAGGAGAAAATATTGCAGACCTTGGTGGTTTGGTATTAGGCCTAGATGCATTCAAAAAAACCGAAACATTTAAACAAGGAAAGAAAATAGGAGGTTTTACTCCAATTCAACGTTACTTCCTAGGGTATGCCTACAGTTGGTTATATCAAGCAAGAAAAGAATATTTAGCCAATAGAATTAAAACCGATGTACATAGCCCTGCCAAAGAAAGAATTAACGGACCAGTTGTAAATCTTCCAGAGTTTTATGAAGCATTCAATATTAAGCCAACAGCAAAAATGTACAGACCAGATAGTTTAAGGGTTAAAATTTGGTAAATTATCGAGTGTTAGGCAGTTGATAATATCACTAACATTCAAGTAGCTGATATTATTTTTTTTGAATGCTTTTAAACTATAGTACATTAATGGTAAAATACATATAAAAAGGGTTTAAACTCCCTTTAACAGCATTATACTTTGCTTTTTATTTTTTGTTTCGCATTATCTGCTTTTGTATATCGCAAATCGATTTAACCAAAAGATAAGTCACTCATTAATTGTTGAGTATTGCACAACAACTAGCTTAATTTTGCTCAATGATTATTCCATCATACTTAAAAAAAGGCGATACAGTTGGCATTATTTGTCCAGCAGGTTTTATGCCTTTTAATAAAGTAGAAACTTGTATTGCTACATTAAAAAATTGGGGCTTTAATGTTTGTATTGGTAAAACTGTAGGTAATCAATTTAATTACTTTAGTGGCACAGATGAAGAACGCTTGCAAGATTTGCAATCAATGCTTGATGATGTTAATATAACAGCCATTTTGTGTGGAAGAGGTGGATATGGATTAAGTAGAATTATTGATAGTATCAATTTTGCAAAATTTAAAAAATCACCTAAGTGGATTATTGGTTACAGCGATATTACCTTGCTGCATAGCCATATTAATAGGCAGTTAAAAATAGCTACCATTCATTCGCCAATGGCTGCTGCTTTTAACGATGATGGGTATAAAAACGAATTTGTGATTTCGCTACAAAAATCCCTAAAAGGCAATAAAGCCAATTATAAATGTTTACCACATCAATTTAACAAATTAGGTGTTGCTAATGGCGAGTTGATTGGTGGTAATTTGTGTATGATAGCACATAGTATTGGCAGTAAATCGCAGTACAATACAAAAAATAAAATATTGTTCTTAGAAGATATAGGCGAATACATTTACAATATAGATAGAATGTTTATCCAGCTAAAACGTGCAGGAATGCTAGATAATTTGGCAGGATTAATTATTGGTAGTTTTACAGACCTAAAAGATACTACCATTTCTTTTGGCAAAGATGTTTACAGCATTATCAGAGAGCATACAGCTGAATGCGGCTATCCTATTTGCTACGATTTTCCTGTGGGTCATCAAACAGAAAATGTTGCACTAAAAATTGGGTTTGATTTTACATTAAATGTATCTAAAAACAAGGTAATCCTTAAAGAAAATTAAAATTGGTTTCATCATTTACATATAATAAAAACGAAAAACTTAAAAGCCGAAAAGAACTTGATAAGGTTTTTACAGCTAAAAAGTCGTTTCTTGTTTTTCCGTTGAAAGTATTCTATTTATTCAATGAAACCAGCAACGACAGTTTAATACGTTGTGGTGTAGGCGTTAGTAAAAAAAACTTTTCAAATGCTGTAGATAGAAATAGACTGAAACGTTTAATGAGAGAAGCTTACCGGCTTAATAAACAACCATTACACGAAACTATAAACGCCAAGCAGCTTTCTTTTTTTGTTTTATATATTGATAAAGTAATGCCCCAAAACCAAGCTATAATATGCGAAAAAATGAAGCTGGTCATCGCTAAATTAAATAAAAAATATGCCGATGAATTGGCTGTTTAAAATATTAAGTTATCCATTTATTGGTGTAATAAAAGTATATCAATATGGAATATCGCCAATGCTTGGCCCCAAATGCAGATACACACCAACTTGCTCACAATATGCAGAGCAGGCATTAAAAAAATATGGGGTGTTTAAAGGCACTTGGCTTGCTGCAAAAAGAATTGCAAGTTGCAGACCTAGAGGAGGAAGTGGCTACGACCCTGTACCATAATTTCATTTCCTAATGGTTCTTCATTATCTTTAACCAACAATCGTAAAAATGAAGAAAGTTGCTCAGACCTTTTGGCTTTCGCTGCCTATACAATTGTTGTTATTACATTGCCGTAAGTATCAAATATTTTTAGTGTTATGGTATATTTTATTTGCTACGGTATCTGGCAATTTTATGAAAAGCTATGGAGCAGATACATTGTTTCTTGCTCCAGAATATTTTAATCAGGTAAGTGCTGCAAGTACTGCTATCACAGGGTTTGCAATTGGAATATTTATAATGAGCTGGAATATTACAACCTTTATTTTGCATGGTCACCTGATTAGTTTTTTAGCAACCAATTCGCAGCCTTTTTTAAAGTACTGTATCAATAATATACTACTGCCCTTAATATTTTTAGTGTTTTATTTAATTAAGAGTATTCATTTTATCACAAACCAAGAACTGTTGGGTATTACAGATATTTTGGTATTGGTAATGGGGTTTATTGGAGGGTTGTTCGTTTCCATATTGTTTGCTTTTGCATATTTTTTTGGAGCCGATAAAACCATTTATTACACCATAAAAAACAAAATAAAATCGGCAAACAATCAATATAACCAGTTTGTAAATCCACAACAAATACCAAAGCATCGCTCAGACTTAAAAGTAAATTGGTTTTTTAGTGCTAAGTTTCAAATTAGAATTCCACGCGATGTAAAACATTACGATGAAGAATTTTTAAAAAAAATATTAAGTCGTCATCATTTTGCTGCAGTGGTTGCTATTATGATTGCCTTTGTTTTTTTAGTTGCAATTGGATTTATATCAGACGATAAACTTTTTCAATTACCAGCAGCAGCAAGCATTGTTATTCTCTTTTCTATATTAATAGCAGTTGCAGGTGCATTCAGTATTTTTTTTAAAAGCTGGACATTATTGTTTTTAATTCTTTTATACTTGTTTATTAACCTATTGTATCAGAAAGAAATTATTGATCCGAGAAATAAAGCTTATGGATTAAATTATGAAAATAAATTAGCCAGACCAGGCTATAACCAAGAGTCAATTGCACAGCTAGCTTCTGCAAAAAACATAGAAAACGACAAAGCCTATTATTTGAAAATACTCAAAAACTGGAAAGCAAAACAAAAAGATAGCTTGCCTGTTATGTATATCATTAACACCAGTGGAGGTGGTTTACGAAGTGCAACTTTTACTGTTAATGTATTACAAAAATTAGATAGTTTATTGCAAGGAGATTTAATGAACAAAACACTTTTTATTACAGGAGCATCAGGAGGAATGTTAGGGGCAACATATTACAGAGAACTTTTTTTACAACAAAAAACGGGTCGCATTAATCTGCAATCAAAAGAGCATGTGGATAATATTTCAACCGATTTATTAAACCCATTATTCTCATCATTTATATCAAGAGATTTGGTTGGCCCTGTTCAAAAATTTAGTTACGGTAATCAAAAATTTACTAAAGACAGAGGCTATGCTTTTGAGCAAAAACTAAATGAAAATACAAAAGGGCTTTTAGATAAAAGTATAAAAGATTATCTACAGCCAGAGCAAAACGCAATCATTCCTTTTATGTTGTTTAGCTCTGTTATCACTCGCGATGCAAGGAAAATGATTATTGCTTCACATCCTGCACGGTTTTTAATGAAAACTAACAGCAACAGTAATTATATTCAATCCAATGATGCAGACGCCATTGATTTTACTTCCTTTTTTGAAAAACAAAATGCTACAGATTTACGAATATTATCAGCTTTAAGAATGAATGCCACTTTTCCATATGTGCTACCTAATGTATGGCTACCAAGCACACCAACTATTGATGTAATGGATGCTGGTTTAAGAGATAATTATGGAGTAGAAACAACATTAAGGTTTATAAATGTTTTTGAAGACTGGTTAAGGGCTAATACTGCTAAGGTGGTAATATTGGAAATTAGAGATAGGAATTTAAGCGATTGGGATAAGCCAACAGAAGATGATGATTATCTGAGTTTTCTTACAAAACCATTTGCACAAATGCAGCATAATTGGTTTAAACTACAAGACTATTATCAAGCAGGACAAATTAATTATACATCTAACATTTATAATAAACAGCTCTCAACTATATGTTGGCAATATTTGCCAACAAAAAACAATTTGGCTGCAGGTTTAAGTTTTCATTTAACAGCAGCAGAAAAAAACGATATAAAAGCTGCCGTTGACAATCAAGTTAATGCCCAGTCGTTCAAAAGATTGATGCAAACAGTAAAAGCACAGTAAAATCAAAGCACAATCATTAATTACTTGTTAAATAACTTATATAATAAATTTTTAAAACGATAGGTTATTTGTTTATTTCCCCTACATTTGCGTCCCAATTCACAAGAACTGTATAAGTTCAGCCTGCGGGTGTGGTGAAATTGGTAGACACGCCAGACTTAGGATCTGGTGCCGCGAGGCATGGGGGTTCGAGTCCCTCCACCCGCACAAAATAAAAGTTGATAAGTTAAAGGTTGACAGGTAATTTTCCTTTCACTTTTTCTTATCAACTTTTATAATTTAAAAACAATAGTTGAAATAGTTTTAAACTATACTATCGATAAATTAACTTTTAACTACACAAAAATGGCTACAGTTACAAGAGAAAACATTGGTTTACTAAACGATAAACTTGTTGTTACAATTGCAAAAGAAGATTATCTAAACAGTTTTGAGCAAAACTTAAAAAAGCAGGCTAAAAATGCTAATATCCCTGGCTTTAGAAAAGGAATGGTACCTGCAGGATTGGTAAAAAAAATGTATGGTCAGGCTGTTATGACAGATGAAGTGGTTCGCCTTGCAGAAAAGCAGTTATTCGATTATTTGCAAACAGAAAAGTTAGACATTTTCGCTCAACCTTTGCCATTGGAGTTTGATACCAACAAAATAGAAATCAATAATCCAACAGATTATACATTCTCATTTGAAGTGGGTTTAAAACCACAAATTAGTATTGATGCTAAATCAATAAAAGCAACTAAATACGTTATTCAAATTGAAGAAAAAATAGTTGATGAAGAAGTTGACAGATTAAGAACACGTCATGGAAAAATGACAGAACCAGAAACAGTAACTGGCGATGACAATGTATTGAATGTAACTTTTGCTGAAACAGATGAAAATGGAGTAGTTGTTGAAGGCGGAATTAGCAAAACAAACTCGGTTTTAGTAAAGTATTTTGCCGAAGGTTTTAAAGCAAATTTGTTAGGTAAGAAAAAAGACGATGTGGTTGCGTTGCAACTTAACAAGGCGTTTGAAGATAAAGAGCTAGACTTCATTGCTCAGGACTTAGGTTTAACGAAAGAAGATGGTGCAAAACACTTCAACATTAACATCACCAAAGTTGGCTTTGTAGAAAAAGCAGATTTTAATGAGGAGTTTTTTGTTGCTGCTTTCCCTAATAAAGAAATTAAAAGTGAAGAAGAAGTTAGAAATGAAGTGAAAGCAGAAATTGCTGCTGCTTATGCTGCACAAAGCAGAAACCAAATTCACGACCAAATTTATCATCACTTAATTGACCATACTACAATAGAATTTCCTGAATCATTCTTGAAGCGTTGGTTGCAAACAGGTGGAGAAAAACCAAAAACTGCTGAAGAAGCCGAAGCCGAGTTTCCATCTTTTGTAAATAGTTTAAAATGGACATTAATTACAAACCAAGTTGCTGTAGATAATAAAATAGATGTGTTGCCCGAAGACATTAAAACATTTGCAAAAAACCAATTAATGGGTTACATGGGTGGTGCAATGCTAGATGATAGTCAGCCTTGGATGGAAGAATATGTAAACAGAATGATGAAAGATAAAAAGTTTGTTGAGGATAGTTATTATAGAATTCAAACAGAAAAAATATTTAATATTCTTGAAGCACAAGTAACTTTAAAAGAAGAAAGTATCAGTGCCGATGAGTTTGCAAAAAAGCAACACCATCATCACCATTAATAAAAAGTTCACAAACCCGTCCCGAAATTTTGGGACGGGTTTTTTGTTTATTTGTAAATGATTAAAAAAATTGTTGTTATAGGTCCTGAAAGCACAGGTAAAAGCACTTTGTGCAGCCAACTTGCAGCACATTATAAAACCCTTTGGTGTCCAGAGTTTGCAAGGCAATATTTAATTGATAATGGAACCAATTATACTTTTGACGATTTAGCAACTATTGCAAAAGGACAGTTGGAACTTGAAGCTGAGTACGAAGTACGAAGTACAAAGTATGAAGGCAAAACTGAAGACCAAAGACCGAAGATTAAAAACCCAATCCCTAATTCCCAATTCCCACTCACCGCTCACCAATTCCTATTCCTCGATACGGATATGTATGTAATGAAAGTTTGGTGCGAATTTGTTTTTGGAAAATGTCATCAGTTTATTTTAGATGAAATACAAACTAGAAAATACGATTTATACCTGCTTTGTAATATTGACTTACCTTGGGTACAAGATGAGTTAAGAGAATATCCTGATGAAAAACCTAGACAAGAATTATTTGCTATTTATCAAAATATCTTATCAAATCAATCAACCCCTTGGTATTTAATAAGTGGCACAAATGAAGAGAGGTTACAAAATGCTATAAATGCAATAAATGCAACCTTCAATTTATAAACTGTAATTCTTATGGCTTATAACCAGCATCGTTAAAAATAGTCATTGTTGGGGTTTGCATTAATGTTTCTAATGATGTTTTTGGGTGGGCATCCATCCATTTTTTTACAATTTGCCAGCCAATAAAAGTGCCGATATTTCCTGGTGCAGTTTCACTTAATTCCTGTGTTTTTGGGCCATCTGTTACATAAGGAGAAGCAATGCTTGGCTCCCTCTCAAACAACAAATTTCCTTGCACAAAAAAAGCCCATATTGTTTTTTCATTGTCAAAGCATTGGGTTAATTGGCTTTGTGTATAACCAGTTTTAACACTGTCAGCAGTTTTTGGCAACAACATATCCAACACATATAAACGCCTTCCTTGTTCTACCATTCTTTCAGCCAATGGTCTACCATTGCTTTTATCTGGAAAGATTTCTTCAATAATATTTTTAACACAATTGGTAGCAATATATTGAGGTTCGAACCTGCGAGATTTATAGGCAGGATAGGTTTGTGCAATATATCCATTTTGGTAAGCTTCATAATCTTTGCCCAAATATCCTTGCAAGCCAATTGCTAAACTATGGTCGCTAGTTAACGCTGTGCCAACACCATCTAAAGGACCAACAAATGTGATGAGCTTTTTAGGTAAATTATATTGAGGAAAATAGTGCTTAGTAAGCTGCAAGCCTAATGTTAGCTCTGCTTTTACATTATCTAAAGAAGAGAATTTTTTTGTAGCATCCTGATAAATGGTTCTGTATAAACTGTCTTCCAAAAACAGTCTTGTTTGGCTAATTACAGAATCGGGCTGTGGCATTAAACCTAAAACTTGGTACAGATAATCTTTTAAAAAGCTAGGATATTTTTGATTGAGTAAATCAAGTGATTTAGCAATATTTTCAGTATCCATTTTAAAAAAATCACTTTCAAAACGCTCAATTTTTAAATCAACTTTTATTGCAGAAACATCAGGAATATTTTTTTTGTTTTTGCAAGAAAAAAGAAACGCTGCTATAGCTATAATAAATATTTGTTTAAACTTCATTGATAGAAATAATTAATAATGCAAAAGTAAAAAATGATTACTGCTCAGGTGCAGTAACTTTTAAAAAAGCTGTTAAATCTTGTTAAAAAAAGTGATTACTTCTTGGCAAGAATGATAGCTCTAAAATATGTCTTATCCTTAATGTAAGTGTCTTTTGAAATCGTGTCAGCAATAATTTTAAAATTAGCATTGCTTATTAATTCATTTAATTCACGGTTTTTTAAGTAGTAAAAACCGCAACTTTCATTTTTAATATGTAGGCTATCGTAGCTTACAGGTTCTAATATAAAAAATTTTCCTGTATCTCTTAAAACGCTATGAATTTCATTTAACATTTTTTCCTTAAACTCAAATTCGTGCAAAGCATCTGAAATGGTAATATAGTTTAATGATTTTGAAGCGAATGGTATTTTATCTTTTAAGCCCTCAACAACTTCAATATTACTTGTGTTGGGTTGTAATCCATAGAATTTAAATGTTCTATCAAAGTTTTTTTTGGTAAGATTTTTTATGGCAATGTCTTCTGCATAATAGTGTATAGATTTAGGGAAACATACCGACATTGAAGCAATGGATGTGCCAATGCCACTAGCCACATCGCAAATTGTATCAGTTTCATTGATATTAATATTTCTGGCAAAAAATTTCATTAACACAAGCTCGGCATTATGGTAATCAATGAATATTTTTTTATTTTTTGAACCCAATTGCGAATAAGGATTACATGACAATAACGAAAGAGCAACAAGAAGATATAAAATATTATTTTTCATTTACTAATTGAAGTTATATAAATAAAGCGGTATTTATAAATTATAAAGAAGAACAATAGCAGTTGTAGTTGTTTATTATAACGCTAAAGCATATTAGCATTGTAGCAAAATAAGCCGAATGTACTAATACAAAAAAATAATGCTATTATGCATTAACAGCAAACGATGGTGTGTAAATCAAGTGCCACTAGGCACAACATATCGGTAGTAAAAATATATAGTAATAATTAAGTGCTATTGGCACGATATATTAAACTAAATCTTTGAAAATAAATTTCTCATCATACTCCACCTCAAACTTTTGTAAGAAATCAATGTACTCTTCTTTGAAGGTTTTTACTTTATGATGTTGTTCTTGATTATTGATATATGCAATAACATCTTTAAGTTGCGATTTGCCATACGAAAAAGCACCATATCCTTCCTGCCATTCAAATCGTCCTTGTACAAGTTGTTTTTCATTTATCCATTTCGAAGAACTCGCTTTAACATCTTGCATTAAATCAGATATTGATTGCGTAGGTCTCATTCCTATTAAAATATGAATATGGTCTGCCATACCATTTATGGCAATTAATTTATGTTTATGATGCTGAATAATTCCTGTAATGTATTTATACAATTCATCTTTCCAAGATGAATGAATTGTTGCAGTTCTATACTTTACTGCAAACACAAATTGAATGTGTATTTGTGTATAGGTATTTGCCATAAAGAGAATATATCGTCCCTAGGGGACTTAACTAAACAATAAATTTTTTGCTACCAATATTTTATCCCTAAAGGGATA
>JBMLRA010000267.1:0-1492 GCA_049241265.1 Chitinophagaceae bacterium | reverse complement strand
CCTAATAGACTTACTCCGAGATTGCTAAATTTAAAATTAGTAGCAAGGTGGTAAACTCATTAAACAATTAGTAAAACCATTTTATAAGCAATTATTAAAGGTTTACATTAAATAGGATTTTAATAAATTAACTTATCAGAGAAACCAGTTTTCAGCGAAATTTTTAGATTTAACTTTAAATCTAACTTCAATTATTAACCAAAAAAAATATCCTCAAACAATTTAAAGTTTAGGATTTATTCATATTTAAAGTAATGGTAACAATTAGATAACAATTTCATCACCCTTTAAAATACCCTTGCAAAAGCGTTGAATATAGTTTTGCTTTTAATAAAATTTTAAATTAAAATCAAGATTATATGTTTAAGAAAATTGTATTTATTACACTGTTTTTTATAGCAAGTTTTACTAAAAGTTGGGGGCAAACTAACCCAGCGGCTTTTGACCTTTCAGGAGGTAGTTTTAGTTTTACTGGCTTTGGATCAGGATCTACAACTACATATCCTACAAATATGCAAGGGCATAGATTTGCATCAGAACCCACTTCAGCAGTTACAGGATCACCAAGTGCTGATTTTGCATTATCTATCAGTAGTAGTGCAATTGCTACAGGAAGCATTAGAAATGAGGCAGGAAATGGGATAAGTATTTTAAATAGTGGGTCAAACCATTTAGGAGCAATTGTAGTAGCAATAAATACCACAGGTAGAACTTCAATTACCGTTGGTTTTACTGCAGAACAATTAAATGGACCTAATAGTGGAGGAACTGCAAGAGCGAATACATTAAGTCTTCAATATCGAATTGGTGTGTCTGGTAGTTTTACAGATGTAAGTTCCACCGCTTATGTAACAACTAATACTTCAACATTAAACTCTGCAACTAACTTCTCAAGTATAGTTTTACCAGCAGCTGTCGATGGAAATGCAATCGTTCAATTAAGATGGATATATTATACTTCAAGCGGAACAACTGGTTCAAGAAATAGAATTAGATTAGATGAAATTAGTATATCTTCTAGTGCAGCTTCAAGTACCAACTATTACTATAAAGGTTCTGGCTCAGTATTACTAGCAAGTAATTGGACAGATGATGTAACATTAGCTGCTGGTTCTTCTCCAAGTGCTGTTGACAACACAGTAACCAATGCAACTTGGAATTTCCAAGATGGTTCCTCTGCTTCTTTACCTGGGTCTTGGGCTTTAGGGGCAGGAAGTAAAATTGTTGTTGGAGGAAGCAATGCATTTAATTTAACAGTTCCTGCAAGCACTTCTATAACAGGAGGAAATGGTGTAGATGTAGCATCAAATGGAACGCTCACTTTACAACATACCACCATACCCACTTTTGGTACTTTAGCAAGTGGTAGTACTGTTGCTTATGCTGCTGCTTCAGGTAATCAAAATATTACTCAAACCAACTATACTAACCTTACATTAAGTGGCAGCGGTACAAGAACGTTCCCTGCTGGTACGGTTGGCATTAGTGGTAC
>JBMLRA010000266.1:0-1627 GCA_049241265.1 Chitinophagaceae bacterium | reverse complement strand
GAAACTAACGACATTTCTGACATGGAAAAAATTCCATTTAGTAATACCAAAACAAAAATTATAATTAATTCCATAAACATTGAAGTTGATTACAAACTTAAAACAATTGAAGTTGCAAAAAATGTAAATAGCACAATTTGCTAAATTGAAAATAAAATTAGTTAAGCTATTAAAAATTTAATTGTGCTTGTAATCTTAAAAGTGAACCTTTTTGATAATTATTTTCATTGATATTATCCTCAAATCTACGTTTTGAAATAGTGAACATGGCTACAAATTCAAACGCCTTACTTAATTGCCACTCAACCCCTAATTCGCTTTCGTTTACATTATAACTTCTGGCATCTAGCTCATGCTTTTTCCCACCATTATAGTAATGAAAACGATAAAATGGTATTATAGTTTGTTGCTTAATTTTTAAATAATATGAAAACTGAATGTAACCACCATTTAATCTCTGTGTTTCTATGGAATCTTTTAGCTTGTTATACACTGGCCCAGAACCAATGTTGTATTCTAAATTAACTCCAAATGGTTTTGGATACAAAATAAATGTAGCAGCTACTCTTTCATCTAAAAACTCTCTATTTGAATGTATTTTGGTTAAGCTGCTTGTTTGTTCTTTTGGCACAACGTATTTGCCTGTATATCCTTGAATTGAAGCTTCAATTATTTGTTTATTAATGGTAAATGGCCAAGTAAATCTAGCTACTTTATGCATAGAATTATTTAACTCTGGCCTATTTGCAGTTTGCCCATTGTATACACCAAATGCAAAAACACCATAATCACCACTTCCTTTTAAACCATTAGCTACTAAATCTCTAAAAAGTTCACGTTTCTTTCTTGGTGCCCAATAGAAAAAAGCACCTAAATCACGCTCGTTAGAAACTGCACTATTAAGAGCATCAGTTCTATCTAAAGCAATTCTATTTTGACTAGATTGCATATTTTCAAAACCATAAGGAATTTTGCTTTGTCCTATTCTAATTCTAAATTCATTTTTTTTATCAAAACCAACATCTACATAAGCATCTCTTATTTGTGCAAAATTTTGGGTTGCTGTGGATGGAGCACTTGCAAGGTCTGGCTGTATATAAAAATACACTTGCTCAGACACTTGACCAAAGAAAATAATCCTTGCCCTTCTTATAAATACACTTTGATTTTCGCCCCAGCTTCTATCGCACTGTTCGCACCTAAGTTTTTGATTGGTTTCAAACAATCTATTGTAACGTGTTTGTAAATATCCCCGAATTTGTACTTTTTCAGTCCAAGATGCAATTGTTTGTGGCTTTAAAGAATTAGATTGACTATACAAACAATTAAAGAAAATAAAATTAAAAACAATTAAAAAGAGATTTTTTTTCAAGATAATTAAGTTAATCGCTTGTTATACAAACAATAAATAGTTAGTAATCACTGCAAATATTAAGGTAGAAACTCAACTTTACAATATTATAGTTCATCAAAATCAAATAAATTTGACATTAACAATCAAAATTTTGAAAGCAATTTGACGAACAAACTATTTAGTACTAAAAGCATTCTTACAATTAAGAAGCATTCAAGTTATCTCGAGTATTTTTTTGAACAGCAATTGCACCAAATAAAGCCAATAAAAATG
>JBMLRA010000265.1:0-1273 GCA_049241265.1 Chitinophagaceae bacterium | reverse complement strand
TTCCATACTATTGTTCCTCCTGCTGGTGCTACTGCTGCTGTTACTGCTGCTGTTGCATCTACACCTGTACAAATTGTTATTGGTGCACAAGTTGGTGCTGCTGGTGCTGCACAACCATAACCTGCATCTATAGTTGGATTGTTCCTTTGTATGGCAGTTCCATTAGGATCTAATGTAAATGCTGGTGATTGTCCTGTTGTTGTACTAGCATCACTATTACCATCAGTCGCTGCTGTTACTGTTTGGGTTGTTAAACCATTACCACTATTTGTAGTTGGGAACTTAACATAGTAACTGCCTGCTGTACAAGTTTTAAACTCATAGTAACCAGGGTTACCGCCATTGTTTGCTGTTGTTGTGCTTGATACTAAGGTGTTGGTTGTGGCATTCCACAATTCTACTGTTACTCCATTAATACCTGCACTTGCAGCTTCATCTTGTAAACCATTATTGTTTAAATCGTTCCAAACATAATTTCCTACTGTTGCTTGTGGATTTACTGTTAAGGCTACTGTATCTGTACAACCTCCAGTTACTGTATAAATAAAGTTATAAGCTCCTGTGGCACTTGCTGTAAAACATACTTGTGCTACGCCTGCTGTTGTTGTACCTAATGTTGCTCCTGCTGGATTGCCAGCCATTGCTGTCCATGAACCTGTAGTTGGTGCTGTGCCTGTTAAATTATAACACTCTGTTGCACAAACTACTGCATCAGAACCTGCATTTGGTTTAACGCATACTGGGGCTGGTGTGAATCCAAAATCATAGGTATGATTGTTTTCACCTGCACTTCCTGTTGTGAAACAAACCTCTGCATTGTTGCCACTTAATGTTCCATCACTATCTCTAATATCGCCATCACTATTATCTGCATTGGCTGTTGTTAATGTATTTGTACCTAAAGCTGCTTGTTTACTGCCGCCTTGTACATTTGGTATGCGTATGCAATAGTTACTGTTGTAAGTTAATCCACTTACACCATAAATAGCACTTGCTGTACTCGTACCACTGGCACTACTGAAATAATAATTACCATTTGCATCTGTTGTTGCTGTGGCTATAACTGTGCCTCCACTATTTAGTAATTGAACGGTTACCCCAGCAATTGGATTCTCTCCTGGATCTTGTATACCGTCTCCATCTGTATCATTCCAAACTCTATTTCCTACTTCTATTGGTGCAATTTCACTTAAGTATTCAATATCGCCTAAACTTCCACCTTTTGCATAAGTAGTATTACTTGATAATGAACCGTCATAAATTCGAATATTAG
>JBMLRA010000264.1:0-12371 GCA_049241265.1 Chitinophagaceae bacterium | reverse complement strand
TACCACTGCAATGAAAAAAATGGTAACAAACTAATCGATGCATCTATAAACTCAAAAAATGCAACAATTAGTAATGGAGTTTCCTTTAACAAGAATGAAAATGCTCTAATTACTAATCCTTGTTTATTAACAACAACAACCGATTCTGCCAAAACAATCACTATCGGACAATCCTATTGGGGATATACAGCTACAGGTACATACAAAGATACTTTTATAAATTCATTAGGATGTGATAGTATAAGAACACTGAATTTGACGGTTGTTAACCTAATTAAAAGAGATACAATTAATAAATCAATATGTTTTGGAGATACATATTTATCTTTTTCGAATACAGGTATCTATATCGATACTTTTAAGCTAATGAATTACGATAGTATAAGAGTTTTGATATTAACAATACTTCCTGTTGCAATTACAACAAAAGATACAATCTCGAGTTGTGGTTTTGTCATTTTTAATAGTACTACTTACAATACAAATACTTTAGTTACAAATAAAATTTTAAACTATTTAGGTTGTGATAGTATTATACAAAATCATCAAATAATTATAAAGTCATTTATAAAAGATTCTACTAATAAAAGCATTTGCAGTACACAATCATTCTGGGGCTACAATATAACTGGTATTTATAGAGATACATTTAAGGTTGCAGGAAGTTGTGATAGTATTAGAATTTTAAACTTATTGGTTGATAATTATGTTAGAGATTCAGTTTATGTTTCAATATGTTTTGGTGATAATTATTTTGGATACACAAGTTCCCAAGTTTATAAAGACACTATTAATTCTGCCTCTTTCTGCGATACAATTAGAACCATTAACCTAATTGTAAGAAATAAAACAATTACTCAGTTAATCAATGATGCATCTATTTGTCAAGGCGATTCAATACAACTATACCCTGGGTTATTTAAAAATTATTTATGGAATAACAATAGCACAGCACAACAAATTACTGTTAAAAATGTTGGCACTTATTGGGTAGTAGTTACAGATACTTTTGGTTGCAAAGCAAGCGATACATTTAACCTGGTTTCCATCAATCCATTGCCTAAGGATTTTTTGCCTAATAGTTTATCGGTTTGTGATGGTGAAAAGTATACTTTAACTGGCTATATTTCTTATAACTGGATGACAGGAGAAACAGCACCAACCATATCACTCACAACCTTGCCAGTATATTCAGTAAAAGTTACAGACGCCAATGGTTGCAATGGTTCAGACTCAATGAAAGTAAATTATGTAGGCAGCTTGAATATTCAATCAACTAATGCATTCAGCCCCAATGGAGATGGCATAAATGAAACGTTCAACCCATTTTCTGGCAGCTGTATAGCTAATTATTCAATGAAAATATTTGATCGTTGGGGACAATTACTTTTTGAAACCACAAATCCAAATACAGGTTGGAATGGAAAATATAAAGGAAGTATTTTACCAACCGCTGTATATTATTACATTATTAATTATAAAAATTTATTAGGTATCAACAATAGAAAAGCTGGAAGCATAACTTTACTGCGTTAAGATTATATGCTCACTAATAATAATTCGAAATTTATAAAACAAACAGCCAATACACTTGGTTTTGATTATTGTGGCATAGCTAAAGCAACCTTTTTAAATGAAGATGCAAAACGATTGGAAGATTGGTTACAAAAGGGTTTCAATGGTTCTATGCAATATATGCAAAACTATTTTGACCTAAGAACTGACCCTCAAAAACTTGTTCCAAATGCAAAAAGTGTTATTACTTTATTGAAGAATTATTATCCTGAGCAATTACAAATTAGTAATGAGGAATTAGGAATTAGGAATTGGGAACAGCCAAACAAACATCACCCAACTCCAAACACCAAACAATTCTCAAACGAGAAAGAACAAGCGAGAAACGAGCTAATTCCCAAAATCTCCAAATATGCTTATGGCAAAGACTATCACGAAGTAATCAGGCAACAACTACATCAATTTTATGATGATATAAAAAAGCAAATTGGCGACTTTAATGGTCGTGGCTTTGTTGATTCTGCACCAGTTTTAGAACGTGCTTGGGCTGTTAAGAGTGGCTTGGGTTGGGTTGGCAAAAATGGCAATCTTATTAATAAAAATTCTGGCTCATTTTTCTTTATTGCAACATTAATTATTGATGTTGAATTAGACTATGATAATCCTTACATAAAAGACTATTGTGGCACTTGCACAAAGTGTATTGATAGTTGTCCCACAGAAGCAATTTTACCCAATAAGGTTGTTGACGGCAGTAAGTGTATTTCTTACTTTACTATAGAATTAAAAGATGCTCTGATACCAGATAATATGAAAGGCAAATTTGATAATTGGATGTTTGGTTGCGATGTTTGCCAAGATGTTTGCCCTTGGAATAGATTTGCAAAACCACATAATGAATTGCAGTTTACACCAATCCCCGAAATACTTGATTTCACAACATCTCAGTGGAATGAAATGACTGAAGAACAGTTTAAAATTATCTTCAAAAACTCTCCTTTAAACCGTACAAAATTTAGTGGCATTAAAAGAAATTTAAAGTTTATTAATAGTTAGAAAAAATTAGATTTAATTAAGTATTAATAAAGTTATCAATATTTATAGTTTTTAAACTTAGTTCTATAAGTATTTCATTCTACCCAATCTCAACAAGGCTTTCATAATTAATTCTTGATGCATTGCTTGTATAATTTTATCGGTTTTAACCAATTCTATTACTTCCTCAATACTCATTAAATACACTTCAATATCTTCCCCTTCATCAAAATTTTGTTCAGCAATTTTTTTGCCTCCAGTAGCCAAATAAAAGTGCATTAAATTAGCATTGGTTGATGGGTTTGCGGATGAACTTCCTAAAAATTCATAATTCTCAAAAGCGTATCCAGTTTCCTCTATCAACTCTCTAGCAATAGCATCTTGCAATGTGGCATCTGATTCATCAACACAGCCACCAGGCATTTCAAAATGTGTTTGCCCAAGAGCATATCTAAATTGTCGCTCAACAATTACTTTACCTTCATTTGTAATGGCAAATGCAGTAACCCAATCGGGAAATTCATATACATAATATGGCTCTATAATTTTTCCATCTTGCCTTAAACAAACGTCAGCCCTTACTGTTGCCCAAGTATCCTTAATAATATATTTTGAATCAACTTTTTTCCAAGATAAATCACGCATAATAATAGGTTAGAAGTTTGAAGTACGAAGTTTGAAGTATAAAGTTTGAAGTATAAAGTTTGAAGTTAAGTACTAAAAAAACATAATAAACTCTGCTTTGTAGTTAGTGCTTCAAAACTCATAATTCTAACTGAAAATTATTCCCACTTAAAAAATTTATAGACTAATAAATAAACACCAATCATCCATAAGCCAATTACACCAAGGCTTTGCCAGCAATCGATAAAGCTCAGTCCTTCAAAAGAAATTTTACGCATTGCTAAATTAAAATGAGTTAAAGGAAGGCATTTGCAAAGTGTTTGCATCCACTGTGGGAAAACAGCAATTGAAAAAAATGTGCCTGATAATAACATTTGTGGCAAGGCAAAAATATTTATCAGCATAGGAATCATTGAATCGGTTTTTACAATGCTAGAAAATATTAGCCCAACTCCCATTAATAAAATTAACATAAAAAAAGCTAATAGTAGCATTTGAATGAATGTAAGAAATCCGTGTGCCAATGTAAATCCTAGAAAATATTTGCCCACCACAATCAAAACAATAACATTTATTAGTTGAAAAACCAATCTGCTAAACCCAATGCCTAGCAATATATTTAATTTATTTACCGGCGAAGCATAAAAACGTTTTAGAACTAACTGCTCCCTTAAATTGTAAAATGTGAATGCTATACCGAAAAGTGTTGCAAATAAAATAGAAAATCCTATTTGCCCAGGCAGTACAAAGTCAATTTGCTTATATTCTCTAATGGCATAAATCTGTTGCGAAATAGTTATAGCACTTTTTCTCTCTGGATGAGTAATTTGTTCATATTCGTTAATCACATTTTTTAAACTAGCATTAACGCCTTGCAAGTCAATAATGCTTGCTGTTGTTGACTTTAAATGAATATCATACTTAGAATCAGCCACAGTATCTTTCACAGTTACAATATTCATTACTGCTGAAATTCTTCCTTTTTCTAAATCAATTCTTTGCTCAGTAGTATCGGCATAATTAACAATTTTAATAAGCGGATAATTCTTTAAAATTTGATACAAAACCACATTACTTGTATCTGCATTTTTATCAAGTGCAAGTTTGTATGAATTTGCACCACCATCTCCAAAACTTCCAAATATCCAAACAAAAACCAATGGGAATACCAAGCTAAAAACCAATGCTCCAGGGTTTTTAAGTATAGCTAATAAACTGCCTTTGGTAATTGCTAATAAAGCTTTTGATTGATTATATTGCTTTGCCATAGTTGCAGCGAAAATAGTATGATTTGAAAATAAAACATTACATAGTTTAAAAGGGCTAGTTACAAATTAGAGCTTTAATTAATACCAATTTTCATACCTCCACAATTTATAAACATTATATAAATCTTGGTTCTACTTTCGCAACTTAATAATTACTTTATTGAAACATCTTTTTTCGCTTAATAAATACTTTTTAAAATACAAAAAGCTCTTTCTTTTTGGTATTATTTTTACATTATTGTCAAACTATTTTAGAATTCTTAGCCCACAGGTTTCTAAATTTATTATTGACAAAGTAGTTATAGAAATCAATCCTACTAAACCAGAACTTTCAATTACACACTACAATTTTATTGTCAAATATTTCATTCAATTTTTTAATAAAAGTTCAACAACATCATTGGTTATTTATTGTGGAATTGGCTTACTAGTATTGGCAATCCTTGGTGGAATATTTATGTTTTTTATGAGACAAACAATTATTGTAATGAGCCGCCATATTGAGTTTGACCAAAAGAACGAAGTATTCAACCATTATCAAAAATTAGATATTGAGTTTTACAAAACACATAGCACTGGAGATTTAATGAATAGGATTAGTGAAGATGTTTCAAAGGTTAGAATGTATACAGGACCATCGGTAATGTATATTATCAACCTTATTGGCACTATTGGCTTTAGTTTGTTTTTTATGTTTAAAGAAAATGCTTTGCTTTCGTTATATGTAATTGCTCCACTTCCTATTTTGGTTGTAATTATTTACTATGTAAACAATATTATCAACCATAAAAGTGAAGAATTGCAAAATAGTTTATCTGAACTTACAACTATTGCACATGAGTCCTATTCGGGCATTAGGGTAATAAAATCTTTTGTTCAAGAAAATATTACCAACCACTATTTCAACATTAAAAGCAATAGCTACAAAAAAAATGCAACAAGCCTTGCCAAAGTTGAAGCTTTGTATTTCCCTAGCATTGCCTTACTAATTGGTTTAAGCACATTAATAGCTATTGCTGCAGGTTGTTTGATGCACATTAAAAATCCTGGTTCTGTGACAGCAGGAACTATTGCAGAATTTGTTATATATGTAAATATGTTAACATTTCCTGTTAGTGCTATTGGCTTAACAGCAAGTATGATTCAAAGAGCAGCTGCATCACAAAAAAGACTAAACGAATTTTTAGAGATTGAACCAAGCATTGGAAATTCAAACGCCAAAAGTCAAAAGTCAAAATCTGAACCCCCAACAAATAACGCCAAACAACAAACTCCAAACATTTCCAATACACCAAACATAACAATATCCAACCTTTCGTTCACTTATCCTCATTCTGGCATTAAAGCTTTACAAAACATCAATTTAACTATTAGTAGCGGAGAAAAGATTTTTGTGCTGGGTAAAACTGGTAGTGGAAAATCTACTCTAGCACTATTATTAATGCGTTTGTATAATGCAAATAATGGAAGTATTAAGGCAAATAATATTAATATTGAAGAGTTATCTATTAAAGAATGGCGAAGCAAAATTGCTTATGTACCACAAGATGTTTTCTTGTTTAGTGATACCATTAAAGAAAATATTGAATTTGGAAATGAAGCAACTTCTTTATTACAAGAGATTGAAAAAGTTGCTTCAATTGCAGCTGTGGATAAAGAAATTGAAAGCTTCGAACATCAGTATAAAACCATTATTGGCGAAAGAGGCGTTACATTAAGTGGTGGACAAAAACAACGTATTTCTATTTCAAGAGCATTAATGAAAAATGCCAATTTGTATTTGTTTGATGATTGTTTTAGTGCCATTGATAATTTAACAGAGAAAAAAGTTGGCTTAGCTTTAACAAGCTTTTTACAAGATAAATCAGCACTATTTATATCGCATAGAATATTTAGAGAATTTGAGTTTGATAGAATTATTGTTTTAGATAATGGGCAAATAATTGAGCAAGGCACACACACTGAACTAATGCAACAAAATGGTTATTATGCCTCAACATATCAAGCTCAAATTAATAGTTAAATAGCACTTATGAAAATTCAACTTATTTCAGTGGGTAAGCCACACGATGCAGATTTAAAAGCATCGATAGACGATTTTAGTGGCCGAATAAAAAAATATTTCCCCATAGAATGGCAAATTATTCCTGTGCCTAAAAATGCTGCTACATTAAGCGAAATTGATTTAAAAAAAGTAGAAGCAGCAAGCGTTTTAGCCCAAATTCAAAAAGAAGATTTTTTAGTTTTGTTAGACGAAAGAGGCAAACAATTATCATCGCCAGAATTAGCAAATTTCATTCAACAACGTGCCAATGATAGTTGTAAAAGAATTGTGTTTTTAATTGGGGGAGCATTTGGAGTAGATGAAGTAGTTGCAGCAAGAGCCAATCATATTTGGTGCTTATCAAAATTAGTTTTTCCACATCAAATAGTTCGTTTAATTTTAGCTGAACAAGTTTATAGAGCTTGCAGCATTTTGCGAAACGAAAAATATCATCATATTTGATGTAGAATTAAGAATATAAAAAATTACAATTAATCATCAATCTTTTAAAAATTATGATGTCAGTTACGACTTTAATTATAGCCATCACTTGCATAGCTTCTTTTTTAGGTTTTTCTAATCAAAAGTTGGTTGATGATTTAATATTCTATCCACCTGCAATAACCAATAGAAATCAGTGGTACAGGTTTTTTACTTGTGGATTTATTCATGCAGATGTACCACATTTAGCATTTAATATGCTTTCTCTTTATATGCTTGGAAATGAGACAGAGATGCTGTTTCAAGTTATTTTTAAAGAGTCGGGAAAGTTCTTCTATTTGTTAATGTATGTATCATCTTTATTCTTTTGTTTGGTGCCTATTTACTTTAAAAATAAAGATAATTATCATTATAGAAGCCTTGGTGCATCTGGTGCAGTTTCTGCTGTTGTATTTGCATTTATTTTTATAGAACCCACACGTGGATTAGGTTTGATGATTATCCCTGGCGTTTATCCTCCTGCATTTGTGTTTGGATTTTTGTATTTAGGAGTTTCTGCATATATGGCAAAAAAAGGGAACAGTAATATTAATCATTCTGCACATTTATGGGGTGCTGTTTATGGCATTATTTTTTTAGCCATAACATCATTTGCTTTTACAGATTATAATTTATTAAGTAGCTTCATTCATCAAGTTCAAGATAAAATTAAATCTTACACAAGGTAGGTCAGTTTTATTATTTCTGTAGTTGAATCTGTTATTTTAAAACGGTTATCGATTCTGTGTCCAACAACCCAAATAATCTTTTTATTTGATTCGATAACCCAAACATTTTCTTTTTGTGTTAACGATAATTTTTGATTGATAAAAAACTTGCTTAGTTTTTGTTTTTTTATCATTCCTAATGGATAAAAATAATCTCCTTGTTTCCATTTGCGAAGCACTAAAGGAAATTCAACCTTGTTTAAATCTAGCAATGCAGTTTTAATGGAATTAGGAATTAGGTATTGGGTATTGCCAGTTTCATTTTCAAGATTCTGTTTTTTTTCCCAATTCTTAATACCCAATTCCTGAATTAGAATTTTTCCATTTCCAAATTCAGTTCTTCTATCACCTTTTTCTATAACAAATATTGTACTGATACCTTCTTTTAATGCTGTTACAATAAGCCAACCTCTATTGTTAATAATTCTGTGAGATGCTGATTGCATATAGCTTCCATTATTTGCATCTAACAATTTAATTACTTCATTTATTTGTAATGATGTAAAACTAAAATCTTTAATTATTTCCCAAACAATACTATAAAGTGTTGGAGTTTTTTTAAGCTTAAGAATTGAAATATGCTGCTCTTCTCCTTTAAAAACTATCAAACTTTTCTTTAGCCTATTGATGGTATCATTGTATATAATTTCTACTTCTGAAAAGCGATGGATATTGCTCAATAAATTTTCTTCAGCAGCAGCAAAATGTTCTTTAACTAAAGGAATGATTTGGTTTCTAAAATTATTTCTTGTGTATTTATTACTTGCGTTAGATGAATCTTCAACACATCTCAAATTGTTTAATGTTGCATATTCCAGCAAATCTTCTTTTTTAAAAGGCAGTAATGGGCGAACAATTTTTCTTGCTTTATCAAATGTGGCAATTCCTGTTAGACCTTGAATACCACTGCCACGAAAAAAGTTCATTAACACTGTTTCAATATTATCGTTGGCGTGATGAGCAGTAACTAAATAACAATTAGGAATTTGAGTATCATTATTTTGAAGTTTGAAGGTTAAAGTTTGAAGTTCTTGAAACCATTCGTATCTTAAATTTCTAGCAGCTACTTGTATCGATACTTTATTATCTTCTGCATATTTTTTTGTATCAAATTCCTTGACAATAATTTCTTTAGAATACTTTACAGCTAGGTCTTTCACAAAATTTTCATCACGTTCACTTTCTTCGTTTCTCAATTTAAAATTGCAATGAGCAATTGCAAAATCTAGCTTTAATTTAGAAAATAAATCAACCAATACAACACTATCAACACCACCACTTACTGCAATGATAAACTTGCTATTAAAAGGGAAATAAATTGATAAATTTTTATGATAATGTTCTTTAAATTGCTTTAATAAATTCATTATTATGATTAGAAATTAATAATTAGGAATCAGGAATTATTCAATATTCCAACCCCTTTATGTCTCACAGTCACCAATTAGAGTTTAGCTAAAAATTCCATTGTATCCACCCCATCTGCATATTCATTTAGTGTAGGTTCTTGTGCTTTGCCAAAAGCTGTAAATTCATTACCAACAATACACTGTATATCGTTGTTATTTTCAATACTTGCCTTAAGTGTATTAATGTTTTCATAAAAAGTATAATGCACTTGGCTAATTGCAGAAAATATAGAATCATTCTCAGCTAGAATAACACTTCCATCTGTCATATAAAATTTATTATTCATCATTAACAACGCCAATTGATAATCGTAATTATGCCTGTATTTATGAAAATCAAGAAAATATTCGTAAGGTTTTAAAGCTGTTAATAATGGAATAAAATCGTACTCTTTAGGTACAAATAAATGAGTAACATTTCTACAACCTTGACCAAAATAAAGTTGAATATCTTTAGCCAATAGACTTAACTCATCACTCGTTTCATTACCTGTTAATACAGCAACTGAAGTTCTATTACGACGAATAATATTGGGATATTTACTAAAATAAAATTCAAAATATCGGCTGCTGTTATTGCTTCCTGTAGCTATATAAGCATCACAACCTTTTAATGTTTGAGCAAAATTGATTACATTTTCTAAAGATGCATCCCATTCTTTTAATTTTAACACAATATGTTTTATCAAAACTTCATCTTTTGAGGATGCTTTTATTAAAGATTTATGTCCACAAATAAAGACACATAAAAAATCGTGAAAGCCAACAAGTGGAATATTTCCAGCCATTACAATACCAACAATTTTATTTGTATGATCTTCTCTTACTCTATACTTACCAATCCAATTTTTTAACTTATCTGTTTCTAAAAACTCATTAATAATGTTATTAACTGCAAGTTCAATAAACTCAATATTAAACCAGGGGTTTGCTCTAAAAGCTTCCTCTTTTACAACTTGCCAACTTTCGTTATTACTACTTAAATAATTTCTTAATCTAGATAAAATTTCTATTCTTTGTTCAACGTTCATTTAATAATTTCTTTACTTTTATAGCCTAAAATAATTTTTCAAAAAACAAAAATACTCTTATGGCTATTAAAATTACTGACGAATGTATAAATTGTGGTGCTTGTGAACCTGAATGCCCTAATAATGCTATCTATGAAGGTGGTGTAGATTGGGCTGTTGCAGATGGAACATCAGTTAAAGGTAGTTATGTTTTAATGGATGGAACTATTGTAGATGCAGATGCAAAGCACAGTCCTATTTCAAATGATACGTATTTTATTTCTCCAAGTAAATGTACAGAATGCCAGGGCTTTCACGAAGAACCACAATGTGCAAGTGTTTGCCCAGTTGATTGTTGCGTTCCAGATGAAATGTATGTTGAAACTGTTGAAGCATTATTAGAGAAAAAAGATAAACTACACTTGTAATCTAATATTTTATAAAAAAAGAGGTTCATTTTGTGAACCTCTTTTTTTATGCCTAATAATGATTGAATATAGTTTGATAATTTTTATAAAAATTGATATAGTAGTAAACCATAACACTAGAAACAAATATATTAATAATTGTTTAAAATGGTAAATCATCCAATGGTTCAACCATTTCATTTTGAGGTTGTACTGGCTGATAATTGCTAGATGGTGTGCTGTAAGATGATTGCTGTGGTTGAGTTGTAGCGTTTGTAGATTGGTAATTACTTCCTCCTCCATCATCACTCTTAGCACCCAATAATTGAACACTCGCTACCCTTAGAATTAATGTGGCACCTGTTCTACCATCTTGTGTTGTATAGCTTCTTACATCAGGAGCACCATCAACAAATACTTGTGTTCCTTTTTTTAAATATGGTGCTATTGCTGTTCTGTCTGTCCAATAAGCACAATCTACCCAAACAGTTTTATCTTTTTGAACACCTTGTGCATCCTTATATTTTTCAGTATGAGCAACTGTAAAATTAATAACACTTTTTCCATTTACATTATTCACAACAGCATCTTTTCCTAAATGCCCAATAGCTTGTAACTTAATCATAACTATAATTTTAAAATTTAATGAGAAAGCAAAATAGCAAAAAGATTCAATATTTAATAAAATGTGGATACAAATTGTAAAAAGTCACGTTTAAATAGGCAAAACAAACCCTTAATTTCGCAAAAAAAATTTATGAGTGCATTTGAGAGATTAACACAATTAAAAAACGAACAAGCTGCCAATAACTTAAAAAAAGGTCAGGATTTTCTAGCAACTAACAAACAAAGAGATGGTGTGATTGAAACAGAAAGTGGATTGCAATACGAAGTTTTAACATTAGGAACAGGCGAAAAGCCATTAGCAAAGCATACTGTAACTTGTCACTATCATGGCACAACCATTGATGGAAGCGTATTTGATAGTAGTGTACAACGTGGTGTACCTGCAAGCTTCCCTTTAAGTGCTGTTATAAAAGGCTGGACAGAAGGTTTACAATATATGCCAACAGGAAGTAAATTCAGATTCTTTATCCCAGCATATTTAGCTTATGGCGAAAGACAAGTGAGTGCTTTAATTGGTGCCAATAGCACATTGATTTTTGATGTTGAATTAATTAGTTTTAGATAAGCAGTAATAGCATTCAATAAAGAGCTCACAATAAAATTGTGAGCTCTTGTTGTTTATATACTATTTTTTATTTGAACTGCTTTTTACCACATTTTCTTAATTCTAGTTGGTGCTTGTTACTTATTATCTACCTATTATTGAAATCCTATTTGATCAACATAGTATTACAAACATCATTTTCAACAAGACAAAATCATTAGTAAAATAAAAGAGGCTGTCCTTGCAAGACAGCCTCCAACCATTTTTGTTTTATAAAATTAAGCCACAGCTTGTTTTACTAAATCGGCAGCTTCGCTTAGCAAAATTGCACTTTGTACTTTTAAACCACTTTCGTCAATTAATTTTTTGGCTTCAACAGCATTTGTTCCTTGTAAACGAACAATAATTGGAATGTTGATGTTTCCTAATTTATTGAAAGCTTCAATAACACCAGCAGCAACTCTATCACAACGAACAATACCACCAAAAATGTTAATTAAAATTGCTTTTACAGCAGGATCTTTCATAATAATTCTAAATCCAGCTTCAACAGTTTGTGCATTTGCACTACCGCCTACATCAAGGAAATTAGCAGGCTCGCCACCACTTAATTTAATCATATCCATTGTAGCCATTGCAAGTCCTGCACCATTAACCATACAACCTACATTACCATCTAA
>JBMLRA010000263.1:0-5430 GCA_049241265.1 Chitinophagaceae bacterium | reverse complement strand
CCAATTGGTATGAGTTTAATGACCAAACTATCACCACAAAAACTACAGGGTGTAATGATGGGTGTTTGGTTTTTAGCTAGTGCATATGGGCAATATTTTGCAGGAATATTAGGGGCAGGTATTGCAAGTGATTCTAAAGGTTTAACCAATTTGCAAGCATTAAATATTTACTGTCAAGGGTATAAACAATTAGCTATTTATGCTTTGGTTTTTGGAGTAGTGATTATTGTAATTTCTCCTTTATTAAAAAAGTGGATGCAAGAAGTGAGGTAGTGAAAACAGTTTGTATATCATCTTAAAATATTCTTTTGACGTATGAAAAAAATTGCTGTTATTGTAGCAGGAGGAAGTGGACAAAGAATGGGAACTGAAACACCAAAACAGTTTCTTTTATTGAATAATATGCCAGTATTATGGCATACCATTAATAGTTTTCTAAATGCTTACAGCGATTTAAAATGTATTGTTGTTTTACCAAAAGCACACATTATAAAAGGAGAGGAGATTAAGCAATTATTTGTTAATGATATAGCACGAATTAATATTGTAATTGGTGGCGAAACAAGATTTCATTCTGTACAAAATGGTTTGAAATTAGTAGAAGAAAACTCAGTAGTTTTTGTGCATGATGGTGTTAGATGTTTGGTTAATGAATCATTAATAAAGCGTTGTTATAATCAATGTATTGAAAAGGGTTCAGCTATTCCGGCAGTTGCAGCAACAGACAGTATTAGGATTCTTGAAAATACAAGTCATAAAGTTGTTGATAGAAATAATGTGATGATTATTCAAACACCACAAACCTTTCAATCTGATATTTTGCTTGAAGCATTTAATCAACCTTATAACAATAGATTTACTGATGAAGCAACAGTTGTTGAAGCAACAGGGAAGCAGGTTTATTTGTGTGAAGGTGATTATAACAATATTAAAATTACAAGACCATTAGATTTATTACTAGCAGAAAGGTTAATGACTGAATAAAGCAATATTTGGAATCATTTTTTTGCCCACTTAATCCACCAAGGAAGATTGTTGAAATGCCAATAAAAGTAAGGCTCATTAGTAGCACCAAATTTTTCATAAAATGTTTTAACTCCAGGCAAATCACTTCCTTCAAAATCAAAAAAGAGATTTTGGCTAGAAAATTCGTTTATCACTCTATCCAATAAAAAATGATTTGCTTCTGATTTTCGCCCCAAAGTGCTAGTGCTATTTGCTAAATTATAAATCCTGCCATTATGTTTTAGTAAAAGTGCAACAGCTAATATCTCATTGTTTGTATTCCAAACTTGCCTAATTAAACAATCATTTTTTTGCTGAAACATCCAACAAACTTTTTTGAAATTATCAAAATCTTGTTGCTTAATTTTTTGCATTCTATTAGCGTAAAAAATTTGATACATATTAATTGCACCATCAATATCATCACTTTTCTTGTATAAAAATTTTTCTGAAGCGGCTTTTTTTAAATTCTGTTTTAGGTCTTTTTTATAGTTGGAATAGATGCTCTCATACGATAGATTTAAATTGATAATAAGGTTTGTTTTTTGAGTTATGTTATTTAATAGCCTCTCATTCAAGCTGTTTAACATTAAATCGCCATAGCCCAATATTTCAAATACTTTTTTTTCTATTAAATCACCTTTTACTTGTTTACCTATACAACCAAGTTGCTGTATAAAAGCTGGGGTATAACTATATGTAATACCTAACTTTTTTCGGTAGCAAATAGGAAAAATTGCTTCGTAATCGTTTAAAATTAATGCCATCCAATTATCAGCCATTGTGTTTAAATAATTGAAACTTGCGTAAATTGGTGCTTGGTGCTTAATAACACAGGCATCCCATTTTGCAGCATTTATTTTGTCTGATGTTAGCTTTTGCAGTGTGTCTTGCATTAATTTATTTGGTATAAAACAAAAATAAACGTTAAAACAATGCAGAAAAAACTATCTTCGGCACTCAAATTTTTTAATAAGCATTAATTACTACCACAATTTATGAAGAAAATTGCGTGGATTCCTTTGTTGGCCTTATTTTTCGCCTCTTGTACAAAAACGGGAGTTACTGAAAGATATTTAATTTTTAAATTTAAATTCAGTGACACTTTGCCAAGATTGAATGATACAGGTGCTGTTGTTGGCATAGCATCTGGAAATGCAGCACTAAGCCCTATTTTTAATAAAATGAGTGCTCACTACCTAGAATTAGCACCTACTGCTACCACACAACTGGGTCAAGGAACTTTTTGGATGCTTGGTAGTTTAAAAGATTCAGCTATTGATTTTTCTAAATCTACACTGGCAGGTGAAGGAGAAACTTTTTTCTCAATTCCACTAAGTGCTGTTAAGCCAGGAGCTTACGAGTATTTAAGAATGTCCTTAGCCTATCAAAATTTTAATGTAGGTTATAGAATGGACACAGTTGTTAATGGTATTTCTTTTAATAGTAACTATATAGGAACTGTAGCTTCCTTTATTGGGTATAATACATATATTGAAGATTATACAATTAATACAAAAACAGTAACCGTGAATGGTAAAAGACGCCAAGGTTATTGGGGTTTTGAATCAGTTGTGGGAAATGGAGGGTTTGTTTTTCCTGCAGTTACTAAAACAGGTCAAGCACCTGATAGTGCAACTACTGTTGTAAATACTTTATTTGCTACAAGCCCTGTACCTAAGGGCTCATGCGTTGTTACAGCATCTTTTAATCAAACAAAATATTTTAAAGACGGCACTTTTACCGTTTTTAAAGCACCACTTGTTATTACTGGAACAGAAAAAGAAAGCATTACTGTTGAATGCAATCTATCTACCAACAAAAGTTTTGAATGGAGAGAAATTGTAAATAATGGAATGTGGGATCCTTTAAAAGGAGAACAAGTTATAGATATGGGAATTAGAGGAATGAAACCAGTTATTAAATAGGATAACTTTTGGTTCTTTATTGAAATTTCAATTTATTTGTGAACTTTTTTTATTGTAAGCAGCGTTTTAAAAAACAGTTGCATCAATATACTTGAAACCCTGTTTTAACTTTTTAATAACATTTTAAGTTGATGCAGAAGAAAAACATCTGAAAAAAATAATCTTGATAGATTTTTAGGTGTGGTTGATTTTTAAATGAGTTAAGCTAATGTATATGTTAAAGAACAAAATTTTACTTGCCTTTGTAGCCTTAGTATTTGGTACAACACTAAAAGCACAAACTATTACAATTGATAATGCTAGAATGGCTTTGCCTGCAGGGCAAACTTATGGTAGTGGTAGTACAATTGCAGTGCCAGTAACGCTAAATGGTTGTTTCGATCAAACAAATGTTTTTACTTGGGTATTGCAAAATGCTGGGGGTACTGCACTCGATAGTGGTAAAGTGGTAGCATTTTACATTACTTTTATGAATGCAAAATTGCCACAAGGGTTGGCTACTGGTAGTTATAAAATATTGGTTAAAGCTACTACTGCTGGTGCAGTAAGTGCAACATCTGCCAATTTTAATGTTACCAATGTTGGAACGCCTGTTATAGCAAGGGCTGTACCACAGTTTTCAGACTTTATTTTAAGAGACGAATATTACTATGGTATTTGTGATGGTAACTCTGTGGCTTCAATGGCATTAAACGATAGTTCTAGTGCTGGAGGTTTTGATACTTTAGTTTTATACAATAACTATAAGCCTAACACTCCACCAGTAACTTACCCTAGAAATGCACAAGGAAGATTCAATTTATTATTTAATCCAATAGAAATTGGGGGTAAATTTAGAGATGCCTATTATACTGCATTTTTAAAATCTATTTCACCTAGTAATATCGTTTCATCAAAAGCATACCATATTATCAACAATTACTGGGATATAGCTGCAGTTGTTTTAGCAAAAGCTCCTGGAACGCAGTATTCATGTGCTGGCGATACCGTTTCAGTTAGAATAGAAACTGATACTGTTCAAAATGCACATATACAACAAAATTTCCCTGCTGCCTTAGTGAATATAAATTGGAATGACGGTCCAGGACAAATAACATTAACTCAATGCCAAATATTGGCTGCCAACGGGATTTTAAAGCATCGATATGCTGCTGGTGCTTGTACAAAAGGAAGCACTAGTATTCCTATTACTGGCGTAGTTACCAATCCATTCAATATATTTAATGGTCCAGGTTTAACAGGTACTTGTGCTGCTGGTGCTAAATTTAGTGTAGATGCATTTGTATTCTCTCCACCAAAAGCCATCTTTGCTACAGATTCTGTAGTTTGTGCTAATGATACCATCAAATTTGTAAACTTATCAAATCCTGGTCAAGGGCCAGCTAATGGTGCAAACTTAACTGTTTGTGCTCAGTTAGCTAATTATACTTGGATAGTTGATGCTGATAGTATTCCAACTCCTGCACCACTTTACCAAACTCCATCTGGTAAAGTTGAACAAAGAAAAGATACTCAGTTTATTCCTAATTCAAACCAAGTTGGAAAACACTCTATTAAATTAATTGTAAATAATAACTATGGTTTGCAAGCTCCTTGCCCTAGCCATGATACTACAAAAGTATTTTGTGTAGATACTGCAAAAGTTCGCCCACAGTTTCAGTTTGATAGTGCTGGTACTGGTAATTTAAGAGACAGTCTTGTGGGTTGTGCTCCTGTTTTTTGTATTAAAAACACAACAGCAAGAACTTTATGTGTAGATACGTCTCAGTTCAGATGGTTTTGGAGGGTATTAGATGCAACATCTCCTGGACCAAAATATACTGTAGTGCCAGAGGGTGTGAATTATTCATTTACATCGGGTAATAAAAATAGCAAAGCCCCTTGTATTTCAATTAATAAAACGGGTAAATATTTTATAGAATTAATGGCTGTTGCTGGTACTGCTTCTTGCGAATTAGATAGCAGTTTAGCTATGCGTAAATATGTAGAAGCCAATGGCGATGCAGGTGTAAATTTCCCTGTTGGTGCAGATACAGTTAGAACTTGTAGTTTCCCAACACCATTAGTAATTAATTACAATCCTAATGCTGGTGTTAACACAGCTTTGGGTATTGTAGACTCTGTTAATTACACTTATCAAGCAAGTACAGCAGGTACATTGAGTTTTTTATGGACAGTAACACCTGGTGTTTATGGTACAGATTATGAATTTGTAAATGGTGCATCCGATTCTTTGGTGCAATATCCAAGAATCAGATTTAAAACAGCTGGATTATACAAAGTGAGTGTTAGGTTTAGTAACAATTGCCAACCTAAAACTGCTGTGCAATATGTAGCTTTTAGAGAGCCAATTAAAGTACAAGCTGGCACCGCTGCTAATATTACAGATTCTATTTGTCACACAACTAACACATTTAATATAACAGGTGCTTCTGCAAGTACCATTGGTACGAATAGTCCTGTAGGGCAAATCTTCTGGACTTCAAACGGTGACGGT
>JBMLRA010000262.1:0-10423 GCA_049241265.1 Chitinophagaceae bacterium | reverse complement strand
ATAAAATTTACTTAATTACATATTATAATATTTATAAATACAATAAATCTAAGCTTTGAAAAAATAGTTTGAATTCGGTTTGATTTCACATGCTTTCAATTTTGCTGATATTAATAAGTAGTTTTTGCTTTTGTGATAACACTTTATTGCCACTATTATTTTGTGTAAATGCTACAAACAAACCTCCTGCCATTAATACTGTTAATAGTATTAGCCCTTTTGTACTCTTCATAAATTTAAAAATTTCATTCATATTTAAGACTCCAAAAATAGTGTAAAAGCGTTCTACTAAAAATTTCGTATCAATATTAACAAATCTTTTACTTATTTAATAACTAGTAATTTAATTAAGGAATTGATGCTAACCAAATATCAAGTTAATCTTCCGTTTATAATCTTTGGTATAATAAAAAGTATGATGCCAGATATACCTTTGAAATAATGAAAAATAAAATTTCAACATACTGGCTTTGTCAAATTGGAGGATGGACTGCCTATTGCATAGTTTATACTTTCTTTTATTTAACAATAAGAACAAAACCATTAGATAATTTTTATAACAATTTACTTATTGATGCTCTACTTGGTATTATAGTTACACACGGTATGAGGCACATAATAAAATCTGTTGCCTTTTTATCATACCAATTTTATAAACAAGTTATTTATTTTCTATTAAACACATTTGCATTTGCATTCGCCTATGCATTTCTAATGGTTTTTGTAGAAGATAGAATTTTTAATATTCTTGGCGATCAGCTAAAAGATTTTACTTTTTTAAATAAAGTAGTAAGAACCTCATTGGGTGCATTTTTATTTTTAACCATTTGGAATTTGCTTTACTATATATATCATTTTATTCAAAAAAACCGTGCTCAACAATTAGACAAAATTCGCTTAGAAAGTTTGGTTAGAGAACTAGAACTCAAAACAATAAAATCACACATTAATCCACACTTTATTTTTAATGCACTTAATAGCATAAGAGCTTTAGTTGATGAAAATCCGCAACGTGCCAGAACAGCTATTACAGAATTAAGCAATATTTTAAGGAGCAGTATGCATGCTGAAAAAGTAGAAACTACAACACTAGAAAAAGAATTAAATATTGTAAAAGACTATTTAGCACTTGAGTTAATTAGGTTTGAAAATAGACTTGACATTGAATATGAAATTGATGAAGACACTTTGGACCAACCAGTACCTCCAATGATGCTACAAACATTGGTAGAAAATGCTATAAAACATGGTATTAGTAAACATATGAATGGCGGCAAAATCATTATTATTTCTGATTTTAAAGAAGATTATCATGAATTGATAGTTAAAAATACTGGGCAATTAAGTGGTAATATAAATGCTGAAGGTTTTGGAATTACAAGTACCTACGACAGACTTAATTTATTATTTGGCAAGAAAGCAACATTTGAATTAAAAAATTTATCAGATATGGTTCAAGCTAGAATCATTATACCCATTAGTTTATAAATATAAAAATATATGTTATGAGTGTTACCCTAATAAAAGCAATTATTATTGATGATGAAAGATTAGCAAGAAATGAACTTAAAAAATTATTGCAAGATCACCCTGAAATTAATGTTATTGAAGAAGCTGCAAATGTTGATGAAGGGATAGAAAAAATAGAAAGTTTTAATCCTGACTTAATTTTTTTAGACATTCAAATGCCTGGTAAAACGGGTTTTGATTTATTGGCTCAGTTAGAAAGGACACCCAAAGTAATTTTTACAACAGCATACGATGAATATGCTTTCAAAGCTTTTGAAGTAAACGCTTTAGATTATTTGCTAAAACCAATTGAACCCAAAAGATTAAGTGATGCAATACACAAGGTGCAAGCTGAAATTGCAAAAGAGAGACTAGGACTACAAGGATTTGCTAACAAAGGACCTTTAACAGATTTGGATCAAGTATTTGTGAAAGATGGTGAAAGGTGCTGGTTTGTTAAACTATCAGAAGTAAGATTATTCGAAAGCGTTGGTAATTATGCTAAAGTATTTTTTGGCACTAATAAACCACTTGTATTAAAATCTCTTAATGCTTTAGAAGAAAGGCTTGATGAAAGAACATTTTTTAGAGCCAATAGAAAACATATAATTAATGTAAAGTGGATAGAGAAAATAGAACCTTTTTTTAATGGTGGCTTATTAGTAGAATTAAAAGGAGGAGAAAAAATTGAAGTTAGTAGAAGACAAACTGTGAAATTTAAAGAAATGATGAGTTTTTAAATGAAATACGTTAAGACACTTGCACAATCTTGTTTTTGTTCAACTCTTTTATTTTATTTGCACAAATTGGTAATATGCATTCCTTAAGAGAAATGTGGTTGATTCTAATTTCAACTCCCATTTACATAGTCATCATTGGGCTAGAAATTCTACTTTCACATCTTCATCATAAAAAAATTTACACACTTAAAAACGTCTTTTCAAACGTTTATTTAATGTTACTAAATGGAGGTATAGATGTATCATTTAGAATTGTTTCGGTTGCTGTTTTACAGTACTTTTTTAATCATAAAATAATCAATTGGCAAATAGGATTTTGGTACTGGTTATTGTTATTAATAGCTCAAGATTTTATGTACTATTGGCTTCATAGATTCGATCATCAAATTAGATTTTTTTGGGCAACTCATATAACACATCATAGCTCTCAATTAATGAATTTTACTGTTGGTTTTCGTTCATCTGTATTTCAACCTCTGTATAGATTCATATATTTTATACCATTGGCTCTAATTGGATTTTCGCCTTTAGATATTGCGTTTATCTATGCAGCAACACAAATTTGGGGTATATTTGTTCACACAGAACTTATTAACAAAATGGGTTGGCTTGAGTATATTTTTGTTACACCATCTCATCACAGAGTGCACCATGGAAGTAACATTAAATATTTAGATAAAAATATGGGTATGTTTTTAATTATTTGGGATAAGATGTTTGGCACTTTTCAAAAAGAATTAACTAAAGAAGAGTACGAACCAATATGCTATGGATTAACTAAAAATATTGACAATGTAACCCCAGTTAATATCATTTTTCACGAATGGTTTGAAATATGGCGAGATATAATTCAACCAAAATTGACTTTTAAACAAAGATTTTTATATTTATTTGGTGCTCCTGGTTACAGCCATGATGGGAGTAGGAAAACAACTAAAGAGCTATTAAAATCAAAGTAAAATTGCATACTAAAGCATATTGTTTTTACGTTATTACTCAGTAAGTTTATATTTTTTGCTAAACAAAAGCTAAATACTGTGCTATTGCCCCTAGTTTAAAGGGTATATTAAATAATAAATTTGCATAAGTTTGTATGTGATTGAAAAAATTTACACAACTGAAAGTATAAAAAATGAAAATAATAAACAGAAATACATCAAGAAAAATGAGAAAAATTTCTACTTATTCTGTGTTTATAGCTGCAATTTCTCTATCTAGTTGTGTCTCTAGTAAAAGACCAGAAACCCAACCCATAAAATTTCAAGCACCTCCACAGCAACAAGCTAAAGTTCCTGCACCACCAGCACCTGTTGAGCAAGATTCAATGATTCCTTTTACAAGAGATTTATATTACAGACTAAAAAATAACAACCAAGATATTAGAAAACTACAATTTTTTGTTGACCAAACAATAATTTTAAGTAGAGGATTAAGTCAGGACAAATTATTTATAGACCAAGGAAAAGTAGTTAATCAATATGGTGTAAACGAAAATAAAATTGAACTTCCTGCATTAACTCCTGGAGTAGTTGAAGCTATTGAACCCGACGGTCTTAGAGTTTCTTTTGAAAGTCCCAACAACAATTTAAAATTTATTAACAATAAATATTCACCAGAATTCTTCGTTTTTTCTGGCACCAATTGGGACAATGGAACTGCTGAA
Organism: Chitinophagaceae bacterium; assembly: GCA_049241265.1. Classification (GTDB taxonomy): domain Bacteria; phylum Bacteroidota; class Bacteroidia; order Chitinophagales; family Chitinophagaceae; genus CAIVPM01. The sequence continues at coordinate 6,511 of JBMLRA010000262.1, read as the reverse complement.
GTAACTTACAAAGGAACAACATACAAAGCTAGTTGTGGTACTTGTTCAAGTATTGCAGATGCTAAATTAGTTGTTAGGCAAAAAGATATTATGACTGGCGAAACAAAAACTACTACAATCATAGGAAGAACAGTAAATTAATTTTTTTAATAAATTATAAAAATGAGGCTACTCTTTTGGAGTAGCCTCATTTTTATTTATGAGCAAATTTTATTCTATAACTAATTTTTGATTTATAACCTCGCCTTTTGTAATAATAACTTGAATAATATAAACGCCTTTGCCAAGCCCTTGAATGTTTACAATTGATCGCTGATTATTGATTGTATGTTTTAATACCTGTTTGCCATAAACATCTACAATTAACAATTGTTTAGCATTTGTACAAATAACATTTAATACATCTTTTGCAGGATTTGGATAAATATTAACCCCTATGTTCCTAATTGCCAGTTCTACATTCTTAACCTCACTATAACTTATTTTCCCATCTCTATCTACGCTTTCTAAACGATAGAATAAAGTTAAATTATTGGTAGTTATTGGCAGCTTATTATCTATAAATCTATATTTATTTTCACTTGTGTTTTTTGCGTCAACTTTTCCAATGGTTTCAAAATCCTTTCCATTAATACTGCGTTGAATATTAAAATGAGAAACATTGATTTCATTTGCTGTTAACCAAATATTTTCAATTGTTTTATCATCGTTTTGTTTAATGCTATAATTTACAAAATTTAATGGCAAATTGATTGGCAATAGCCCCTTTGCTTGAACATTTTTTACAACTGCATATCTTCCAGCACTTGTGCTTCCACAACTAAAATATACTCTTATTGTTAAGGTTTCTCCAGTATTTACTTGCACACCATTTCCAGCATTTAAAGCAAAAGCATATTGAGATGTATTTCCACTATTTGATGTAGCAGCAACTACTATTGGTGTTGTAAATGCACCATTACCTGTACCTGGCAATGTAAGTCCACTTAAATCCCTCCCTCCTGTTACATTAGCACTATCTGATGTAAAATTTGATTTTGAATATGCAACTGCAATTCTTGTTCCTGATACTGAAGCATAGTAACCAATTGATGCTACAAAAGAGTCTACTCTTACATTATAATTAACATCTGGTTTAATAGTAAATTGTTCATATAGTGTTCTGTTCAAACTGCCACCACTACCTCCACTTGCTGTTGTCCACATTCCATTTCCTGTAGCTGATGGAGCAATTGCTTGTCCATACAAAGTAGAGTATGCAGGAACTGCTGGCACCTCTGTTCCATTTGATAGTGTTAGCCTTGATAAAGTAGGTATTGTGGCTGTTAATCCAATTGCTCTTATTGCAGCATTGTCTAAATTATTAGCTGTTAAATCCCATTGTTGTATAACATCATAATTTACCAATGGTGTGCTTTGTACAATGCCACTAACCAAAATAAACTTTTTAATTGATGCTGATGAGCAATTAGTAATTAGTTTAATTGTATCTGCATAAGCACCAACAATATTTGAATTTAATCTTACATACAATATAGTGTTTGCAATACTTCCAGATGATTGATTTAAAACAATTGGATTAATATTCCAGATACTATTGTCAGTACTTATTTCATAATTGGCAGGGGCAGTAATGGTTACATTCCCTAAAAGATTTATACCATTTACTATTACAGATTGTGCAGCACTTGGTGCAGTTGAACCTTGTAAAAAATTAATTAATGCACCACTAGTTGCATTGATAGTAGGTATAGATGAAATTTCAATAGTGTCAGTAAATGACGTTGCAAAACCAGCATTAGAAGCTTTCACAAAATAGAAATATGATGTACAAGCAGGTGGTACAACATCGGATACTGAAAAATTAATACTAGTGTCATTGGTTGAGGTTAATGTACTTAATAATTGAAAAGATGCTTTGTTATCGGTACTTCTATACAAATCATATGTAACACCTGATAATGCCCAACTAGCATTCCAAGTAAAATTAGTATTAGCCCCACTTTTAGTTCCTTTAAAATTAGATATTGCGAGTTCTATAATTGGGCTTGCACAAAAATCTGTTCTCACACTACAAGGATTCCATCCACTAAACATATTTAAAGTATTATAGCCAATAGTATCAGTAGTATTAAATTGTTTACTCCAAGCAACACGATTACTAATATCTAATAAACTTCCATCCATTTTTTTACTTTGATACTCACCATAAGTAATTACATTGGTAACAGTTGTAGCATCCCAAACACTCCAACCCAAAGTATTTACACTACTGCTCATAGCTGTATTAAAAAATACAGTTTTACTATTTGATGTAACTGAACTATTGCTGTTACCCCAAGGCCTACCCAAAAAATACAATGTAGCTCCTGTATTTGCTGGTATTTTACAATCTCTAAACAAATAGCCATAAGCTTGCCCAACAGTAGTATTAGCAGCAGTTATGTAAGAATTGCTAGTGCCTGTTCTTGCTTTTGGATATATAGTACAACTATCAAAAATTGCTATTGAACTTCCAAAAATAAAATCAACAATACCATCTATGTAACACTTGTAAAAATAGTGACGTGGTGTACCACTTCCTTTTGTGTACAAAGTATCCTGCATACCAATAAATCTACAATTTTTAAATGCACTTCTATCGGCATTTACAACAACAGCTACTGCCTGTGTGCCAGTAACACCTGCTGCAGTGGCACTATCGTAATTAAATGTATTGGCAAAAGTTATATTTACTGCAACAAAATCATTTGCATTAATAGTAACACTTGCACTATTTTGTGTGCCTAAAGTTCCACCTCCAACTGTAGCTTTCCCTGCATAATCATCGTAGTAAACAACCACACTTGAAACAGTTTCACCAATTAGTTGTATATTAGGTTTATTTGATGGTATATTAATTTTTTCATAGTATTTTCCATTTTTTATAAATATTACCCAAGCTGCAACACTATTTGTTGGTGCAGCATCTATTGCAGCTTGTAATGTTGTAAAGTCTCCACTCCCATCTTTTGCTACAACTTTGTTGTATTGTGCATTTGCGGAAACAATTAAAAATAAAATGGTAATAAAGAGAAAGAAAATCTTTTTCATACTGGGTACATTTCGTTTAGGCTATGAAGGTAATTTAAAGAGCCATTTATTGAATTGATTGTTTTTTTTAGTTTATGCAAACGATGACATTGAAGCTATAATCAGAGGTGATTTTTGGCACTAAATCAAAAGAATCATTTTTTTCTAATATTATGAATTTATTGAAACAAAAAACAAAGCCACTCTTATACGAGTGGCTTTGTTTTAATTTTATGCATCAACAATTTCCGATTCGTTTCGCTTTATTTCGAAAACTATCTTACTATTTTCTTTATCGAGCTTTGCTAATAAAATGTCTCCATTTTTTATATTCAAGCTAAGAATTTCTTCTGCCAAAGGGTCTTCTAAATATTTTTGAATGGCCCTGTGTAGTGGTCTTGCCCCAAATTGAACATCATAACCTTTGTCTGCAATAAAGTTTTTTGCTTCGTCAGTTATTTCAAGACTAAAACCTAGTGATGTAAGTCGTTTCAACACATTTTTCATTAATATATCAATAATGCTATTAATGTTTTCTTTGGTTAAAGAGTTGAAAATAACAACGTCGTCTATCCTATTTAAAAATTCTGGTGAAAAAGTTTTCTTCAACGCTTTTTCAATAACAGCCTTGTTACTTTCTTCTTGATTTTGCATTCTAGCAGCTGTGGCAAAACCTACTCCATCTCCAAATTCTTTTAACTGACGAACACCAATGTTTGAAGTCATTATTATCATTGTGTTTTTGAAATCAATTTTTCTGCCTAATCCATCAGTCAAAATACCATCATCTAATACTTGCAATAAAATATTATAAATATCAGGATGTGCTTTTTCAATTTCATCTAACAAGATTACACTGTAAGGTTTTCTACGAACTTTTTCTGTTAACTGACCACCTTCTTCATAACCAACATATCCTGGAGGAGCACCCACTAATCGAGTTACAGTAAACTTCTCCATATACTCACTCATATCAATTCTTATCAAAGAGTCTTCACTGTCAAACATATACTTAGCAAGACTTCTAGCTAATTCTGTTTTTCCAACGCCAGTTGGACCCAAGAAAATAAATGTTCCAATTGGTTTTTTAGGGTCTTTTAATCCTACTCTATTTCTTTGAATGGCTTTTGTAACTTTTGCAATGGCATCATCTTGCCCTATAACCATTCCCTTCATATCCTCACCCATATTACGTAACTTAATGGTTTCGGCTTGCACCATTCTTTTAACAGGTATTCCTGTCATCATACTCACAACTTCTGCAATATGTTCTTCGTTAATTGGGTAACGTTTATTTTTACTTTCCTCTTCCCAAACGCCTTTAGCTCGTTCTAACTCATTACCAAGATTTTTTTCTTTATCACGCAAGGCAGCAGCTTCTTCAAACTTCTGACTTTTCACTACTTTATTTTTCTCCAACTTTACTTCTTCAATCTTCTTTTCAAGTTCAACAATATCCTGTGGCACATTAATATTTTTCAAATGCACCCTAGCTCCTACTTCATCTAAAACATCAATTGCTTTATCAGGCAAAAGTCTATCAGCCATATATCTATCGCTTAGTTTAACACAAGCTTCAATGGCTGCTTCATCATAAATTACGCTGTGAAAGTCCTCGTATTTATTTTTAATGTTTGTTAATATTTGTATGGTTTCATCTACTGTTGGTGGATCAATAATTACTTTTTGAAAACGCCTATCAAGAGCTCCATCTTTTTCAATATACATTCTGTATTCATCCAATGTGGACGCACCAATGCATTGAAGTTCTCCACGAGCTAAAGCTGGTTTAAAAATATTACTTGCATCTAAACTGCCACTTGCACCACCTGCACCAACAATAGTGTGAATTTCATCAATAAAAAGTATAACATCTCTGTTCTTTTCAAGTTCATTCATAATGGCTTTCATTCTTTCCTCAAACTGTCCACGATATTTTGTGCCAGCCACTAATGCTGCTAAATCAAGACTAATTACTCTTTTATCGAATAATACACGACTTACTTTTCTTTGAACAATTCTTAGTGCCAAGCCCTCTACAATTGCAGTTTTACCCACACCAGGCTCACCAATTAATATTGGATTGTTCTTTTTTCTTCGACTTAAAATTTGTGAGACTCTTTCTATTTCGTTCTCTCTGCCAACAATGGGGTCAAGGTTTCCTTGTTCAGCAATCTTAGTGATATCTCTACCAAAATTATCTAAAACAGGGGTTTTACTTTTAGTGTTAGCACCTTGTTTTTGAGCACCACTAGAAGGCTGTTTGAAAGCACCTTTATCTTCATCAAAATCATCGTCTTCATTATCTGCAAAATCTGCTTTTGGAGTAGGAGGTGTAGTGCCTGAAGTTCCAGATGTACCCACCATTCCCAATTCATTTCTAAAAATATCGTAATCAATATCAAATTGATTTAATATTTGAGTAGCCAAATTTTCTTTGTTTTTTAAAATGCTTAATACCAAATGCTCACTTTCAACCAAAGGACTTTTTAAAGCCTTAGCTTCTAGTACAGTAATTCTTATTACTTTCTCTGCTTGCTTAGTTAAAGGCAAACTGTTTATGTTGGCAATATTTTTACCTGCTTTGTCTTTTATGGCAAGTTCAATTTCCTTTCGTAGCTCATATAAATCAACATTCAATGACTTTAAAACTTTAATAGCAATGTTTTCACCATCTCTTATAAGACCTAAAAGAAGGTGTTCTGTTCCAATAAAATCATTGCCTAAACGCAAAGCCTCCTCTCTGCTAAAAGCAATGATTTCTTTTACTTGTGCTGAAAAATTATTATCCATAGCCTCTATTTTTTGAACGATTGTAGAATAAGATATACAACGTGAAGTTTTATTAGATGCTAAAAAAATGTTGTTTTTTTAACAATAGATTTTAGGTACTAAACTTAAAACTTTCTGGTCACAATATTAACGAATACTTTTGCTTAAACACCAAAAATTATATAATATAAATTGATTGTTAAAAACTTGTTATGGAAATCAAAATTAATACCAAAGAAAAGTTTACTGTTATTACACCGATAGTGCCACATTTATATGACAATCTTGCCGAAGAATTGAATAAAACTTGTTTAAATTATTTGAATGCCGACACTAAAAATGTGATACTAAACTTGCAATCTATTACTGCCATTGATGAAGGTGCTGCTAAAGGCATTGCAGATTTACAAAATGAGTTTTATGACAATAGTGCTAGTTTTGTTTTATGTGAAATGAAACCGCAATTAGAAGAAATTTTAGACAAATATGAAATTTTAGATGTATTGAATGTTACCCCAACAGAAAGTGAGGCTTGGGATATTGTACAAATGGAAGAAATTGAAAGGGAATTGATGGATGGGGAGGATTTATAAACATAAAAAGAAGCTCAAACTACTAGTCTGAGCTTCTTTTTGTACACTTAATACGATAAACTAATTAGTTAAAT
>JBMLRA010000261.1:0-11380 GCA_049241265.1 Chitinophagaceae bacterium | reverse complement strand
TAAATAAACCCGTGTTGTATGCAATAAGCAACCAATTCTCCGGTAGATTTTGTATTTGTTTTATGTAATAAATTTTGTCTGTGATTATCTGTAGTTTTTTGTGCAATATTTAGTTTTGTTGCAATTTGTTTACTGCTAAAACCTGCTGCAAGTAAACGAATTACTTCCAACTCTCGAAGAGTTAATTTGGGCATTTCAATTTCATACGGCAAAACAATATTTGGAGATGTACAGTAAAATAATTGGCAAGAATTATCGAAAGTATCTAATAAACTCATCATTGCTTCGCCATCTGTTTTAATATGAGAGATATTAGTAACAAGTGTTAATCCAAATTTAATATTACCATTTTCATCATGCCAATTTTCCACGTATTGAACCATCATCCAATTGTAGAACATTTCATTATTTTGTAAACGTGTGTAAATGGTAGGTTTTAAATATGTTTTTCTGTCATCGCTAGCTGATTGAAAATAATTAATCCAAAAATTAGTAAATGCAAATAGCTTTGGTAAGTCATCAGGATGGGTACATTTAAACAAGATTTCTGGTGGATAACCAACAAAATCCTTCATTGAAAAGGGCATCATTTTTTCTAGCATTCCACCAGCTGAATGCACTGTGCCATTGCTAGTATTAGCAACAAACCAAAAATATTCTCCAATGGCAGTTTTTGAAATTTGTTGAATTGTATTAGCAAAAAAAGCATTTGGGTCTAATTCTTTATTAGCTGGTTCACCACCGAATGTAATGCTAAAGTCTTTTCTACTTACTGGCGTCAAAACATTATTCTCTTTTTTCATATTTAAAAAATTGTAGGGGTTAATCCCTATTGTTTAAAGTTGTGATTGGTTTTAGATTTGATGCAATTTAAAAAAATTAACAATAGTATACCATTACATTTAGCTATTGCACATTTTTTTAGAAAAAGCAATTTTACCAATTAAATAACTGCATTATGAAAAAAATATTTACTATTCTATTTCTTCTAATTTCTTCTATTCTAATAGCACAAACACCAGTTGCATTTTATCCATTTAATGGTAATGCTAATGACGTAAGTGGTAACGGATTAAACGGTACAGTAAATGGTGCAACCCTTACTGCTGACAGGTTTGGCAATGCAAATAGTGCTTATAGTTTTGATGGTATTAATGATAATATAACATTCAATCAACCTTGGACTTTAGCTACAGATAACTTCACTATTAGCGTTTGGATAAAACCTAATGTGTTGGGGGGTAGTATTTTAACAAATGGTCAAAATAGTTTTCCATCTAGTTCTCCATACAATGGTTATAGTATAAAATTTGGTGCGAGATCTGTTGGTGATATGAATGGTGTTGCTTCATTTGATGGTGGTCAAGATGTATTAACGATAGGAAAATGGTTTAATATAGTTTTTGTAAGAGAAAATGGAGTTGCTAAACTTTATGTAAATGGTCTGCTTCAGCCAAATAGTATAACAAATGCACCTAATATTCCCTTTGGTAGTGCAATTATTGGGTCACTAAATAGTGGGACTGATTTTGTAAATGGAGCTATTGATGATGTAAAGATTTATGATGTAGCATTGACAGCAGCACAAGTACTTAGTGATTTTCAACAAAACAGAAACTCCTTAGTTGCATTTTATTCTTTTAATGGTAGTGCTATTGATGCAAGTGGCAATAATTTACATGGAACCATTATAGGGTCACCTGTATTTACTACGGATAGGAATGGAAATGCAAATAGTGCCATAGAATTTAACGGCAACATAGCTAATAGAATTGAGGTAGCTGATAACCTTTTGCTACATCCCTCAAGCCTCACAATTACTTCGTGGGTAAAATTAAATTCAACCAATGGATTACAGACTTTCGTAGATAAACCTCTTTCGCCTTGCATTAACGATTCTTGGCATTACGGTACTGATAATAGTGTTTTTTCTACTTGGTCTTCACGAACTACAAGTTGTGGCGATTTTGCACAAGTAACAACGGCAGCTACTATTAACCAATGGACTTTTTATGCAATAACTATTGATGATGTAAATGACCAGATAAAATTATATATTAATGGAATTTTGAAATCTACAGTTTCATATGTGGGAACTATTCCATATGACGCAAGCCCAATGATTTTGGGTGCTGCTTTGGAAAATAATGGATTGGCATTTCCATTGAATGGAAGTTTGGATGAAGTTAAAATTTATAATTCTGTGCTCACAGATTCACAAATACTCTCTGAATTCAATTTAGCAACAAATAGTAGTTTTACACACGAAACAATTACCCTTCGCAGTGGCAATGGCAGTATTGGTCAAGCCGATAGTAAAATAAAAATGTTGGTAGGCCCCGCAGACACCTATTTTTCAAACACATTTACCACCAATGATTTTGCGGCTGCACGTAATGGTTCAGCTGCATTAATAACACAAAATAATGGGTCTTGGATTGCCACTTTACCAGCTGATGCTAATGCAAAATGGATTAATGATGTAGGTAATTCAAACTCGGGAAGTACTTGCTTATTTGCTATTGATTTTATGGTTAATGGAAATGTAACTAATGCAGATATTACTTTAAACTATGCAATTGATAATGTTTTAGGAGGCAATCTTAATCAAGGAGTTTATATTAATGGGCAAGCATTATCTGGCAACACTGCTAACATTGGAGGCTTTAATGGACAAAATACAATAACACGAAACGACATTGCTTCGATGTTGCAACAAGGCATAAACACTTTATATATAAATGCAAGTGACTTAGGGGGCCCTGGGGCTTTAATTTTTAGTGCTAACATTAATTTGATTTATAATAATAATAACCCTGGAGTTATTTCATCATCACAATCAAGTTGTGTAGCTGCAATTCCAACACCACTTTCAGGTACAAGTGCATTCAATAATTCAATTGGTGTAACGTATCAATGGCAAGATAGCATAGCGAATGGTATTTGGACTAATATCCAAGGTGCAACTAATGGTGATACGTTTGCTCCACCATTATTGTCAACTCCAAAATACTTCAGACGTTTAGCAACCTTAAATAGCACTACATTGGCTTCAAATGAAATATTATTAGATTTTGGAAGTGCAATAGACCCTGTAATTTTCCCAACAAATAGTTGGAATGTATATGCCTATAATGGTTCAAATATTAATTTATCAGGTATTGATTACAGAGGATATTATAATGTAAATGGTTTAAACCAAGATACCAGAAATCATTGGAACGAATTGCTTTCTCCATCTGCAGCAGTTGGTTATCAAGGTTGCCAAGTAAACAATGATAATTTCACTTTTGTTTTAAAAAGAAAAGGTGTTCCTGCGGGAGAATATTTGTTAAACATTCCTTCACACGATGATGGTATTAGAGTTTTGGTAAATGGAGTACAAAAATTTGAACATCTTAGTTGTTGCGATGCTCACAATAATATTGCATTAGGCAATTTAGATGATAGCAGTATTATTGAAATTAGATGTACAGAACTTACATCGCCTGCAAATGTTGTGCTTTCGTTTATGAAAGTAACAAGACTATCAGACACATTAAGTGGTTGTAGCAATGTTATATTGAATGGTAAAACCTTCACAAGTTCAACAACAGTTAATGATACCATAAGAAATGCACAAAGCTTTGATAGCATTTATACAACTGTAAATATTGTTATTAGTGGATTTGCCACTGCAACTAACACATCAAACTATAGTGGCTGCAATGCTGTAACTGTTGGTAGCAATGTGTTTACAAGCTCTACAGTTATTCGAGATACAATTAGAACAAGTGAAGGTTGCGATAGTATTATCAATATAAAAAACATCGTAGTTACACCAATTGCATTAACCACAATTACGAACAATATAACTGCTTGCAATAGTGTTGTTTTTAGAGGCACGACATTCACAAACAATGCAACAATTGGAGATACTTTGCGAAGTGTACAAGGTTGCGATAGCGTTATCACCATTAATAATATTCGCCCACAAATAGCAATAAATGTTACAAACAATATTAGTGGTGTGCATTCTGTAACCTTTAATGACATTGTGTTTACAAACAATGCTATTATTAATGATACTATCAAAAGTACCATTGGTTGCGATAGCATTATTACAACTACAACCATTACAATTACAAAAGTAGCAGACCTAGTGGTTGCTGATATTGCTTCTGCACAATCTAGTATTAGCCCAAAAAATAAAATCAATATTTCTTGGGCAGTTAAAAACATAGGACAAGCAAACTCTGGAGACGGTTGGCAAGAAAGAATTAGTTTAGAGAGTGGAAATGGCGAAAATATTTATTTAGGTACTGCTTATTTCACTAATACATTAGATTCTGGAGCACAACTTACAAGACAAATAGAATTTATATTGCCAGAAGTTATAACCCTTAACGATAGTGCTTTGTTAAAAATTTTAATAGTACCAAATGCCAATACTACAGAGCCTGTGTTGCTAAGAGCCAATAATACAACGTATGCTACTGATTCAATTTTTGTAAGCAAGCAACTTTTCATAAAACCTTCAACTGTTGTAATAGATGAAGCAGATGCAACAGTTTATAGTGGTTATTTATTTAGAAGTGGTAGCAGAAAAAACATTGAAACATTTGAGCTAGAAAGCAGTGATACAAATCGTTTGCAAATTTTAGATACTTCAATTACAATAGCAACTGGGTTGTCTGGTGCTAACTTTAGGTATAAAATAAAAGACAATAATATATTGGATATAAAAGAGGAAGTTGTGATTACTGCAAATGGTAATGGCAATTATTCATCAACCAATGATACCATTCATATTATTGATGATGAGTTAGCTACATTAACAATGAGTGTTTCAAAAGATTCAATATCAAATGGCGATTCATTGCTATTAACTATTACAAGACAAACAATTAATAACTCAGCATTAACTGTAAGTTTAGTATGCTCAACTGATGATAGATTTAACTTTCCAAATACTGTTACAATTCCTGCTAATCAAAATAGTGTGACAGTAAGTGTAGTTACAAAAAATAATGATTTGCCAGCTTTAGCAGAAAGTGTATCATTTTCTGCATCTGCTACTCGTTATCATACTACTATTAAAAATGTAGTGATAAGAGAAAATAATATTCCTGTAGTCACACTAGATATTTTACCTGCATCGTTTTCTGAAAATGCTGGAACACAAGCTGCCATTGCAAAAATTAAAAGACAAGGCAATACAAATTTTCCTGTAACTTTTACTATTACAGACAATGCTAATGGTGGCATATTTTATGCATCAAACACAATTACTTTAAACAAAGGACAAAGTGAAGCTCAGTTTTTTATAGGAGCTAATGATAATAATTTAGTAGATGGTACAAGATTAGCAAATGTTTCAGCATCAGTATTTATAGCATCTTGTGGTTGTTCTGTAAATGCCTCAAATCAAATAGCAGCGGGGTTTGTAACCAAACAAATTACAATACTTGATAATGATGGGCCATCTTTAAATGTTTCATTATCTGAAACAAATTTACCAGAAGGAAAAACAAATGCTTCTGTACTAACCATTACAAGAAACACAACTACAACTGTACCACTAACTATTTCAATAGCAAGTGATAGAGATAGTAATTTAGTTTATAATAAAACAGTTATTATACCAATTGGTAGTAGTAGTATTGATGTGCCAATTTCTGTACCATCAAACAATATAACAGAAGGAGATAAAATTGTAACTTTTCAAATAACTGCTAGTGGTTTTACTGGCAATAGCACCTGGGGTATAATTACTGACAGATCTTTGCCAGATGCAACTGTAATATTGATGCCACTTGGTTTTGATTCTGCTTACTCAAAATCTACTATTACTATAAAATCAATAATTGCCAATGAAGGAGTAGTTAATTTACCAATTGGTACAAATATTTCTTTTTATATAACAACACAAAATCAAGCAAATGATAATGGGATATTAGTTCATTCTGTAACAACAACTAAAGTTATCGCCCCTAATTTAAAAGATACCATTACTTCAACTTTTGTTTTGCCAGATAAACTAGGTGAATACAAAATTTTTGCTAAAACAAATCCTAACCAAACAATAACTGAGCTTAATTTTTTAAACAATTTTTCTAATACACAAAATGTAGTATTACTACCAAACTATAAGTTTATAAATATTGCTACCAATAAATCAGTTTATTTAAAAGGAGATAGTGTAACGATAACAGGCACTGCACAGGCATTAAGCAATGTAAGTGTTGCCAACGTTGCAGTTGAGGTATATGTAATCAATAATCAATTTAGAGAAACTTATTCCACCACAACTGATGCTAATGGAAATTTTAATCTTAAGTTTTTACCATTACAAGGACAGTTAGGATACTTTTCTGCTGGTGCTTGCTATCCAAATTTAGGGTTAACAGCAGAGCAAGCCAGCTTTAATGTATTGGGATTAAAACTTGCCAGCAATGATTTTATTAAATGGGAAATTAATGTTAATGATACTTTAAGAGGTCAAATAGAAATCATTAATCCAAGCAGAAATTTGCCTTTAACACAATTAAGTGCTACTATCAATAGCTTTTCAAATAATAGGTGGATTTTACAATTCGATTCTATTCCAAACATTGCAGTAGATAGTAGTGTAATGGTAAATTATTATATCACCAGTAATTTACCTACTGTGTTTAATAATTACGAACAAATACATTTTACTTTTAACTCAATTGAAGGGGCAAGTCTTAATGCAACTGGATATTTTTATTGCAGAGCTTTGCAAGCCAATTTACAATCAAGCATTCCAACCATACAAACCACAATGATTAAAGGCTCTACTAAAAATGTAGCTTTTTCATTGAGAAATATTGGTGCAGGTGCTACAGGAAATATTACTATCTCATTACCTAATGTTCCTTGGATGACTTTGCAAACACCAATAACATTGCCAAGTTTAAATAGAGGAGATTCTCAAATTGTTGTTATACAATTAACTCCCGAAAACTCAATGCCAGCAAATGTTCCAGTTTCTGGTACCATTGGTATTAATTGCCAAAATGGTAGTGGCATTTTATTGCCATTTTCTATTACACCAGTTTCAACAACAAAAGGTTCATTAGTTGTTGCAGTAGAAGATGAGTTTACTTATTTTTCTTCAGGCTCTCCACTTGTAAAAGGAGCATCTGTTAAACTTACTAATATATACACTAATGCTACAATTGTAGATGGGTTCTCAGACAGTACAGGGCAATTTAAAGTGGATAGTATTGCCGATGGTTTTTACAAGCTTACAGTATCTGCATTTAAACACGATTCATATACCAACAACATATTAATTAGTGCTGGACAAGTTACAAGTATTAGAGCGTTCTTGAGTCTTCAAGCAATAAGTTACACTTGGACTGTTGTTCCAACTAATGTAAAAGATACTTATAACATTGTTTCTACTTTAACTTTTACTGCCAATGTTCCAGTGCCTGTAGTAGTACTATCAATGCCAGATTCAATTCCTAAATTATTGGGCAATGATGTATTTACATTTAAAGCTGTAATGACCAACAAAGGTTTAATCACTGCAAAACAAGTTCAATTTATTTTGCCAAATGATGAAGAGTATGAGTTTGTTTACAACTATACAACTCAAGATATATTAGCACAGCAATCTATTCAAGTGCCAGTATTAGTAAGGCGAAAATCAACTGCAGCAAAAGCATCGTCATCATCAAACCCCAAATGTGCCGATTTTGCTATAAATATTTATGGTTGGGAGTGTGGACCAAATAATAAGTTCCAAAGAATTGAAAAAACCATCAGATTCTCTGGAAGAAATTGTTCAGGTCAAGCAATTATTGCACCAACAGTTGGTGGTGTTATTGGTGGTGGTTTAATTCTTAATCTTCCACCAAATGGGTTGGCGTTACCAGGTATAGTATTTCCTCCAATTCCATATGTGAAAATGGATAGCACTTGCGACCCTTGTATAGATGCTATTGGTGCTGCAGGTGCTGGCTGTGTACCAGGCAACCCTGCCAATGCAGCTGGTTGTGCAGCTTCGATGATTGACTTGAAACTTACAAACAAAGAAGCCATTACCTGTCTTGCTGGATTTTTGCCAGGTACTTCTCAAGTTATATGTGCAATGGGAATGATGGAGGCAGCATGTCAATGTAAACCAGGTCCGAATTGTGATAGGTACAATGATTTTCTTAATAAAACTGGTTTTAATGACCCTCTATTCGCAATAGGTTCAAAGTTTAATACTAAAACTAACTTCAGCGATTTCTTGCAAACTAATATTAATAACCTTCAACGTGCAATTGTTGGCATAAAATCTATGGAATTTTGGTCGAATGAGGTTTTTAAAGGAATTGAATTGAAACACAGTACCGCTGATTTTTATAAAAAAGTTGATCTTTTCATTAGTGACACATTAAAGATTGCCGATACAACCAGAGTAAGGATTAAAAGCGAAATGCTTAATGCAGATATTCTGCCTGCTGAGATAGACTCATTTGTAAAAAGGTGGAATGCAACTGTAGATGCTTGGGCAATTGGGATTTATTCTCCCAATGCTAGTCATCCAAACATTGTTGATACATTTATGCTACACTATTACGATAGTCTATTTCAGTTCTGCCAAAACTATGCTTTCAATAATGGATTCAATGGCGTAGTAAATATGCTTGATTCATCAATGCAGAATATTAGAGAAATTACCAGCAAAAAAAGAAGCTCAGTTTGTGCAGCAGTTACTATTCAATTCTCTCAAACAGTAACTATGACAAGGCAGGCATTTAGGGGAACATTCACATTGTTTAATGGTAATACAACAGACTCTGTAAAAAACTTTCAATTAAACATAGTTATAAAAGATGATCAAGGGAATATTGTAGGCAGCCAAAAAATTAATCAATCTACAGAAAGTATTTCAAAACTAGGTGCTATTAATGGCACAGGTTCATTGGCACCAAACGATACTGGTAGTGCTACACTTTTATTTATTCCTACTAAATATGCAGCACCAATTACACCAAAACAATATTCTTTTGGTGGTAGCCTTTCTTATTTAGATCCATTTACTGGCAATACAATTACAAGAACGCTTTTCCCTGTTACAGTAACAGTTAATCCTTCACCAGATTTAACGTTAGATTATTTTGTGCAAAGAGATATTTTGGGTGATGATCCTTTAACAGTTCCTATTGAGCCATCAATACCTGCAGAGTTTTCATTAATAATAAATAATACGGGTTATGGAGATGCTACACAGGTGCAGTTTACAACAGAAGAACCAAAAATTATTGATAATCAAAAAGGGCTTTTGTTAAATATGAATATGGTTGGTTCAAGTTTAAATGGAGCACCTACAAGCTTTGGCTTTAGCAACTTAAATTTTGGAACTATTAATGCTCGTAGCACTATGTATGGTCAATGGTTTTTTAATAGCTCTTTATTAGGTCAGTTTGTAAATTATGATGTTAATGTAACCCACGTTAGCAGTTACAACAATCCCGATTTAAGTTTAATAAGTGCCGCCAATATTCATCAGTTGGTACATACCATTAATGTTCCAAGCAATGACAGTACCAATCCTATTGCATTTTTATCAACCGATGTACCCAATATAGATAACAATCCAGATGCAATTTATGTAACCAATGGCACTAAGCACAGTTCTTTTGTTGCACAAAATGCTAGTGTGATTGTTGTAAATGATTCCACATTGCGTTTAACTGTAACACCATCAATTAAAGGATGGAATTATAAGTCGGTTCTTAATCCATTTGCTGCACATAAAACTTTGAAAAAAGTAGTAAATGAAAACAGCAATGCTAATGTTAGTTTAAGAAATGTGTGGTTAACCGATAGAACCTTATTTGAAGGACAAGACCCTATTTATGAAAATAGGATTCATATTGCTGATGATGTACAAGATTCAACACAATCCTATATCCTTACATTTAATGCAGAACCTAGTAAACGATTAGCTGTTGATGCTATCACTGGAGTGCCAGATACAGTTGCAACCATACCAGTTAATAAAGTAACTGTTCATTTTAATAAAGCTATTAATGCTAGCAGCTTTACAAATGATGACATTGTTGTAAGACGCCAAGGTATTGTGTTAAATACAAATGGTATGATAATTAATTCAATAAATGATAGCACTTTTGAACTTGATATAACTGCAATAACAGATAGCAATGGCTATTATAGTTTAACAGTTCAAACCAATGCTATTATTGATAAAGAAGGATTTAATGGAGTAGTAGGTTTTGTTACAGGCTGGAATCAGTTTGCAGATAATTTCCAAATCACTACAGTTGCAAATCCTATTTTGGGTGGTAACATTAATCCTAGTTTTGTAACACAACCTTTTGGTAGTTCTGTTCAATTCACAGCCCATCCACTAGTAGGCTATAAATTTATTAATTGGACAATAGACAATGTTAATGTTTCGGTAGATAGTGTTTTGAATTATCTAATCACGGGAAATAAATTAATTACGGCAAACTTCGAGAAGAAAAAATGTATTTTAAATGTTGTAAAAGATGATGCAAAAGGCAATGTAGCAGCTAACACTGATGGTGTGTATGAATTCGGCAGTATCATTAGTGCAAGTGTTACGGCAAATGCAGGTTATTTGTTTTTAGGTTGGAAGTTGAATGATATTTTGGTCTCTACAAATCCGTCATTTACATTTATTATCAATAGCGATGCAAAACTTGAACCCACTTTTAAAACAAAAGCAAATCCAGTTATAAATTGGCATAGCCCATTGATTTTAACTTGTAGTAATAGTTTAAATGCAGCGTTAAATGCTACAGCAAATGTTCAAGGAAGTTTTGTTTATAATCCTACACTAGGTACAGTTTTAAGCAACAACAGTTCTTATACTTTGCATGTAACATTTATACCTACTGATACCCTTAATTTTAATGTAGTCACAGATTCAGTTTTTGTAACTACTAATTATATACAAGTTGTTACTACAAATACCAACATTAATGCTTGCTCTAGTGTATTGTTAAATGGCATTACTTACAATTCATCAGCATTTGTAAGAGATACTTTACGAAATATTCAAGGCTGCGATAGTATTATTAACAATATCAATATTGTGATAACGCCAATAACTGTTATTACAATTAATAATACTTTAAGTGGTTGTAACAATGCTGTATTTAATGGCACAACATTCACAAGCTCAACAACAGTAAGCGATACATTAAAATCGGTACAAGGTTGTGATAGTGTTATTACTAATACTTCAATTGTTATTACTCCAATAATTACAACTACAATCAATAATACTTTAAGTGGTTGTAGTAGCATTGTATTTAAAGGAGTAGTCTATACAAACTCAACAACGGTAAGCGATACATTAAAATCGGTTCAAGGTTGTGACAGTATTATT
>JBMLRA010000260.1:0-27025 GCA_049241265.1 Chitinophagaceae bacterium | reverse complement strand
TCCAATAATTGGCAACTCATTATCCTTTGCCATAAACATTTGATGATTGCGTTTATACTGTTTACGCACATCCTGCAAGGCATCTAATGCACCTGCTTTATCAAATTTATTGATACAAATTACATCAGCATAATCCAACATATTAATCTTTTCTAACTGAGATGCAGCTCCATATTCAGGGGTCATTACATACATACTCACATCGCAATAATCTAAAATCGAAGCATCACTTTGCCCCACACCAGCACTTTCCAAAATAATAAAATCAAATGCAGCTTCTTTACAAACGTTAATGGCTTCTTGCACATAAGCACTCAAGGCTTTATTATCTTCACGTGTTGCCAAACTTCTCATATATGCACGAGGATGAGAAATGGCATTCATTCTAATTCTATCGCCAAGTAATGCTCCACCTGTTTTTTTCTTAGATGGATCAACGCTAATAACAGCAATGGTTTTGTCGGTAAAATTGTTTAAAAATCTTCTTACAATCTCATCAGTTACAGAAGATTTACCAGCACCACCAGTACCTGTGATTCCAAGAACTGGAATATTTGAAGATTGAGGTTTAAGGTTTAAAGTTTCTCCATTTTCAGCAGTTGTAATTTTTTGAGCAATTGAAATGATATCTTTTGCTTCTCCTAAAGCATTTTTATTAGTTTCTCCTTTTGAGTTTTCACTTTTTGATTTTGACTTTTCAATTACATCTTCAATCATTCCTTCCAACCCCATTGTTCTACCATCATCTGGGCTGTATATTTTAGTGATACCATAATTGTGTAGTTCTTCTATTTCTGTTGGTAAAATTGTGCCACCACCACCGCCAAAAATTTTGATATGACCACAACCATTTTCATCAAGTAAGTCTTTCATATATTTAAAAAACTCAACGTGCCCACCTTGATAAGATGTAATGGCAATACTATGTGCATCTTCTTCTATTGCAGTTTCAACAATTTCATGTACACTTCTATTATGTCCAAGATGTATAATTTCGGCACCCTTGCTCTGCAAAATTCTACGCATTATATTAATAGCAGCATCGTGTCCATCGAATAAACTTGCAGCAGTAACTATACGAACTTTAGTATGACTCATAAAACAATTATTGTGGCTGCGAAAATAGGCTATTGAAGGCGAATGATAACCAGTGTTAGTTTGATTGGAAATTAGAGATAAAAAGTCTAATATTTTGTGTTGACGAATTATACTAACAACAATAATCAATCAATTTAATAATTGTTAGTTTTAACTCCTATTTTTATAAAAATATTTAGCGAATGAGATATGATATGATTGATGGACTTCAACAAGAATATGAAAACTATTCAGCTGTAGACTTTGAAGTTTGGAAATTTTTATTTGAAAGACAAATGCCAGTTTTAAAACAAGTAGCAGCAGAAGAGTATTTAAAAGGCTTGGAGAATATTCAATTCATTGCAAATAAAATTCCAAATATTTTTGAAACTAATAAACTACTTGCATCACAAACAGGATGGGAACTGATTGTTGTACCTGGTATTATTAATGAGCCAGATTTTTTTAAACTATTATCACAAAAAAAATTTCCTGCAACAACTTGGATTAGGGCAAAGCAATCGTTGGATTATTTGCCAGAGCCTGATATGTTTCACGATGTTTTTGGGCACGTTCCCTTGTTAACCCACTATCACTTTACTGAGTTTTTTCAAACTATTGGAAAGCTTGGTGTTAAACATTTACAAAATGAAAAAGTGGTTGCTATGTTAGGAAGGCTTTATTGGTTCACTATCGAATTTGGTTTAATAAAAACAAATGACATTTTAAAAATCTATGGTGCTGGAATAATTTCATCTTTCAGTGAAACAAAGTTTTCTTTAAGTACTGAACCCAAACACATCCCTTACAATGCTGCTGTAATTATGAATACGCCTTACGAGAATGATCATATACAAAATACATATTATGTAATAGATTCATTTGAACAGCTATATCATTCAATAGAAACTATTGAGGATGTGATTAAATTAGTTACATAAATTTTTATTTTCTTTCACATTTAAATACTGACATTTGACTTGTAGTTATGACTGTGAAAAGAAAAATTAAGTATTTAATTAAAACAATAATTGTAATAGCGAGCCTCTTGGTTTGTGCATTTGCAGCTTGGTTTTACTACCAATATCGTTTAATGCAAAGAAGCGAAAACACTTTCTACAAAGCTTTTGGCATCACTATCCCTACAAAATTTAATATCAATGGAATTGATGTAAGTAAGCATCAGGGCTATATTTATTGGGCATCAGTAAAAAAAATGAAAATTGATAGTATTAGTATTGATTTTGCTTTTATGAAAGCCACAGAAGGCATTAGTGATGTTGATGGAATGTTTAAACGCAATTGGGAATTAACAAAACAAAGTAATATTGCTAGGGGTGCTTATCTTTACTTTATTGCTGCAAAAGATGGCAAACAACAAGCAAATAATTACATCAAAAATGTGCAACTAGAAAAGGGTGATTTGCCACCAGTTATTGATGTTGAAGAAAATTATAATATTGATATTAAAATACTGCGAAAAAGATTGAATGATTGTATTAACACTTTGCAAAAAAAATATGGCGTTAAGCCAATCATCTATTCGTATGTAGATTTTTACAACAATAATTTAGGTGAGGGCTTTGATAGTATTCCTTTATGGATAGCACATTACACAGATTCGGATAGACCCAATATTTCAAGAAACTGGTTATTTTGGCAGCACAATGATGGTGGTAGTGTAAATGGCATTACAGAAAAAGTTGATTTCAATGTGTTTAATGGCGATACATTAGCATTTAAAAAAATATTAATTAAATAAAACAAATTTTATGTTCGACAATCTTTTAGACTTAGTAAAGGGACAAGCAGGTGATGCAATTATCAATAATCCTGCAATACCCAATGAACACAATGATGCAGCAGTTGAAGTGGCTTCAAGTTCAATTTTTGATACATTAAAAAATGCAGTTGCTGGTGGTAATTTGAATGATGTAGTTTCAATGTTTAGCAATGGTTCAGCAAGTGCAAGCACATCACCAATAGCTGGTTTAATGCAAAATGATATGGTACAAAATTTAATGTCAAAATTTGGCATCAATCAATCTCAAGCAGCTAATGTAGCTAGTGGATTGTTGCCAAATGTTCTACAAAATTTAGTACACAAAACCAATGACCCAAATGATAGTAGTTTTAACATTCAAGGTATTGTAAGTAGTTTAACTGGTGGTAGTGGTGGCTTTGATGTTGGTGATTTATTGAATCAATTTTCAGGCAACAACAATCAACAACAAAATAATGGTGGTGGCATTATGGATTCATTAAAAGGTTTATTTGGCAATTAATTTTAATGAATAGCTTAATAATACCTTTATATAAATGGAATACACTCTAAAGAAAAGCTTAGGACAACATTTTTTAAAAGATGATGTAGTTCTTAATAAAATTATTGATGAACTTGGCAAATGTCATTTCAACAACTTAGTTGAAGTTGGACCAGGTGCTGGGGCATTAACAAAATATTTGATAGAACTACAAAACATCAACTTTAAAGCAGTTGAATTAGATGATGAAAAAGTTCCTTATTTAATTGCAAGCTACCCTGTTTTAAAAGATAAAATTATTCATCAAGATTTTCTACAAATCAATCCTCCATTTGAAGATGAGTTTCTTGTGATTGGGAATTTTCCATATAATATTTCTACTCAAATTTTATTTAAAATATTAGATTGGAAACAACAAGTGCCAACTGTGATTGGTATGTTTCAAAAGGAAGTAGCAGAAAGGGTTGCAGCAAAACATAGTTGTAAAGCTTATGGAATTATTAGTGTATTAATTCAAGCTTTTTACGATGTTGAATATTTGTTTGATGTACAGCCAACAAGTTTTAATCCTCCACCTAAAGTAATGAGTGGCGTTATTAAACTAACACGTAAAGAAAAGTTTGTAGAATTTAGTGATGAGAAAAAGTTTTCTCTATTAGTGAAAACAGCATTTAATCAAAGAAGAAAAATGTTACGTAATCCATTGAAAGGAATGTTTGATGCTGAGATACTACAAGAGGGAATTTTTACCAAACGTCCTGAACAGCTTTCTGTTCAGGACTTTGCCGACTTAACATTTAGAATGAAATGAGTAAACAAGTAATCATCACTGCAAAGTGTCATCCATATTTAATTGAAACTTTAACTGCGAAAGGTTATGAAATATCGCATTTGCCACAATTGAAATATGATGAATTACTGTCAATGATTTCATCTTATGAGGGATTGGTTACCACAACAAGTATCTTTATAGATAAAGCTATTCTTGATGCTGCTATTAATTTAAAATGGATAGGAAGATTAGGTAGTGGAATGGAGCATATTGATGTTGAATATGCTCAAACAAAAAATATAAAATGTGTTAGTAGTCCTGAAGGAAATTGTAATGCAGTAGCTGAACATTGTTTAGGTTTATTGTTGAATTTAATGAATAACATCAACAAAAGTGCAGCAGAAATAAAAAAGGAAAAATGGATTAGAGACCAAAATAGAGGAGAAGAATTATTTGGCAAAACAGTTGGTATTATTGGATTTGGACACACTGGCAGTTCGTTTGCAAAATTGCTGCAACCATTTAATGTAAAGGTTCTTACCAACGACATTTATAAATCAGGTTTTGACAATGAGTACATACAACAAGCATCAGTTTCAGAGATTTTTAATGATGCAGATATGGTTAGTTTGCACCTGCCTTTAACAGAGTTGACAAAATACTATGCTAATGATTCATTCTTTGATAGTTTTAAAAAAAGAATTTATTTTATTAATGCAAGTCGTGGTGATGTTGTTAAAACAAGTGCTTTGATAAATGCAATAAAGAACAATAAAATCAAAGCTGCTGCATTGGATGTGTTAGAAAATGAGAAGTTAGAAACATACACAACAACGGAGCAAGAGAATCTTGATTTTTTACTCAAACAAGATAATGTTATCATTACACCACATATTGCTGGTTACAGCAACGAGGCTTTTTTTAAAATGGCGAAAGTAGTGTTAGATAAACTAGGTCTATGATTAACCATTATTAACAACTTTAACTTCTGGTTGCTTATCAGCTGGAGGTGCTGGATTTACAGGTGGTACAGTAAATTGAACATCGTTATTTTTTTTCTCAAAAGGGCTTTTGTCAAAGTCTTTCTTAAAGGTAATACCTACACCCTGTCTGTTTCTTCTTCCTAAAGTATTTCCACTAATATCTAAACTGTTTTTACTAAACACAATTAGTAGCAAATTCTTCTCAGCGTTTAATGTCCATTCAACATTTAAATCTGGCAACCATTGAAAATTTCCACTTTGTGTAGAAGAACGAAGATTGATATCAAAGTCGCTACCAAAATTAACTCTCACCTTATCACTAAAAAAACTTTTACCAATTTTAAACTTAACATTATACCTGTCAAACTGTGTAGAGGTAGCACTTACAGTTCCTTGTGAAAACAAATCGTTACTACTATATACTGCTGAAGATAAATCAAATTGCAGGCTTTTATCTTTTGTTATTTTGTATAAAAGATTGGTGAAGCTCTTGTTAATTTGTTTAGTAATTAATGCAGAAATACTGTTCACTCCAATAGATGTAAAATTAGTTTGTGCAACACTTGATTCACCATAAGGAGCGAATGAATTAAAAACAATTAGGTAAGTAACCTGCTTCAACATTTCATTATCATCACTCTCAATTTTCTTTCTAAATCTATCAAAAACATCATCATTTTTAATAGGGCTATTTTGAGGAAAATCAAACCTGAATTTAATATCTGGTTTCATCAACTTTCCTGTTAGGGTAGCAATTACATAAACATCATCTCTAAAGCTCTTGCTGGCACTGTTAAATGTGCCTTGAGCATTGTTTCCAATTAAATCTTTAATGCTGATATTTTTAGCTTCATACATTGCATCAATATGAATATTAGCATCAGAAGCATCACCACTCCATTCAATAAAATTATTGTCACCCTTTTTTAATACAAACGGCTTTCTTATGAATGATTGAAAATTAAAATTGTAACTTCCTTCTTCAATATTATACTTGCCACGCATATCCATTTTCTCGGTAGTACCAACTTTAATTTTTAGCCTTCCGTTCCCTTTAGCAGTGATCACATCACCAGTTAATTCATCAAGCACAACATCAATATCAACTTTATTATTAGCTATTAAATCAAGGTCAACTAGTAGGTTAAAATTGCTTTGTTTTTTTGCTTCTACTATTTCCTCTCCAATTGGTTTAAATACTATAAAACTGGCTTCGCTTGTTTCTTTAAAATTACTATTAGGAATTGTAATGTGTGATTGATCTGTAGCTTCTCCTGTTATCGTCATTTTGCAATTATCTTCAGGCCCTTTGAAGGTTAAAGTGGCTTTACCAGTTGCATTTCCATAAAACTGACTATTGTCTGTTGATTTGGTATCTAAAAGCAATAATTTGTTGGTAGATAAATCAAAATCGAATGTTAATTTTTTGAAATTCTTTTCATACAACTTACCCTTTACAGTTCCAACATTTCCTAAAGTATCTTTTATATTAAATTCTCCAAAATCTATTCCATCCTCATCAAATGAAATATCAGCCTCATCAATTTTGTAATAAACTTGTGTATAGTTAACCTTCATTCCTGCATTACGCAACTTCACCTTACCGCTAAGATTTAATTCATTAGGTTTACCACTAATATTTAACTTGCCCGTAGCATATCCATTTAAACCTGAAAAAATATCATTACCAATAAGTTTTTGTACTATACCTATTTGTGTATTATTCAAATCAATTACTGTGTTAATTGGTTTTATACTAGTATCTTTTACATTAATGAATCCATCAATACTAAAGTCAAAATTTTTATTAGGTGAAACAATATTAGCTGCTACCAAACCAGTTTTACTGTTATAGTTTGACTTGATATAAGCAACACCAATTGAATCATCATCTAATCTAAACTGGTCAACCTTTATATCAGCTGTGGCATTGAGTTTGCCAAAAATATCATCAACGTGTATTGTTCCATTAGTAATACCTTCTATTCTCAAATTTTTAACAAAAAGAGATGTTATATCACCTGCTACAACATCTTTTAATTTCACATCCAAACTATTGGTGTTGCCATCATCGATTGGTGCAGTTTCTAAAGATATTTCTTGAAATCCCTGAACAAATTTTACATTTTTAGCAACAGTGAAATTTTTGTACAATGTTATTTCACCTTCTCTATCCAAATTCCATTTTTTATCGTTTAAAATAAATGATGATGGGTCGAAATTTATTTTAATCCCATTAGGAGATGTTTCAACTTTTGCATTCAAGTCAGCTTCGTTCAAAGTATTGCTAGCCCGGGTTTTTAATGCAATTTTAGACAAGTCATTGCTAGATACAATTGACAAATTAGTATTAGGAAAATTTAAGCTATCACTAACTTGAAAATTACTTACTGTGCCCTTTAATGCTAATGAATCTTTACTTCCCTTGCCTGTAATTTCAGCTCCAGTAACTACAAAATTTTTGTATTTCCCGTAAGGCAACAAAATGCCTAAGCCAAACAAATTATTTTTGGTATCAATAGTTCCTGTTAATGCAGCATCATTAAATCCACGAATATTTTTGTCAAATAATTGCAAATAAGGTTCAACGTATCTTGTGTTTAACGTTATAGCAAATTTTTGATTTTGAGGTAATGATGAAGGTGGTGCAATGTAAGATGGGTAATAGTTATGTAAGAAAGATTGAAAGCAATTTGGCAAATCAAGAATTTTAAAATCGCCATTAATATTTGCATTAAAATCATTGGCTGCAAAATGCAAGAATTTAATTGAATCTAAGTAGCCTGAGGTTAGTGTTAATGAATCAAAATCAAGTTTAGAATTTGCATTACTAATAGAAGCATTTAGCAATTTAGCAGAGCCTAAGAAGTTATCTATATTAGTACCAGCAAAATAAACATCTAGTAATCCTGTTAAGTGTAATTCGTCCTTTACAAAATTTAGTTTTTGCAAGTTAGTTTTAGTAATATCTGCGAGTATATTAAAGCTTGGAATTGGTTTAGATAAATCAGCTTCTACCTGACCGTTCATATCAAAATTTGGGTCATCAACTTTAAGTTCGCCTTTAAAATATTTATTTAAAAAAGTACCATTAGTTGTTATGTTTTGATAATTGTAGCCATTAAACACAAAGGAATTGAAATAACCATCCAACTTGGTTTTGAGATTTGCCAGTTTAAAACTACTACCATTGAATTTCCCTGTAAAATCAACTATGCCAAGCTTATCTTCTTTCAAAAATTTACCCAAATCGAACTTATCTATTTTTATTTCACCACTGTAAGTAGGATCTTTTTTTGTTGGCAATTGCATTGATAAATCTGTAGTAATGTTACCAAGAGAAGTTGTGACAGTTCCTTTTGTTTCAAAATCACTAGTGGTACCATTAAAACTACCAGTAAAAAGTATAGTACCCAATGCTGTGATATCTGGATTATTAACACCTTTCAATGCAGGAATAATGGCAGCCAAATCTTTATGATTTGTTTTTACAGTGCCATCATTAAAATTAATAATGGTTTTATCCATATCTGGTAAACCTTTCATTGCAAGGCTACCTGTAATTGTTGTTGAGTTATCTTTTTCCTTTGCGATTAGATTTTCAACTTTAAAATCTGAAACAGTACCTAAAAAATTACCATTGATTTGCAATTCTTTTTTCCAGGTTTTCAGGTCTGTTGCAAAGTATGCAACATCATCACTGTTAATATATGAATCTTTGAAATGTGCATCCATTATAACATTGGTGGCGTACTCGGCAAAGTCATCATCAAAGTTTTTAAACTTCATTGCATAGTAGTTGGTTAAATGACTTTTATTTAGACGCAAATCCATTTGTTTCAACTCCATTATTCTTGGGGTAAACTTAAACTTTGCTTTAAGTTGTTTAAGCTCTAATCCACTTCGTTCTTTTGCATTCAAATTCAAATCTGCAAATAGCGTATCGCTGTGTATTTTAAAATTTTTGAATGAAGCATTGAGTGGTGAAAATAAAATATGTGCACCATCAAAATTACTAGCAGGCTTATCATAATCGTGGTTAATAGCTAGTGTTGCTTTCTCTATTTCAAAATCTTTCACTACTAACAATAATGGGTTTTCTTCTTTAACCTCAGCTACAATTGGAAACACATAATCTGCAGGTCTGTTACCCTTAATTTTTTGAATATTTACATTAGGAGTTTGTACCTTAATATTTTTTACATAAAGTTTATTGGTATCAAAATTTAAAGAGTCTGTTTCTATCTGTAGCCTACTCACTGTGGCTGTTATGATTTCACCACGCCACTCATCGTTTTTGATAAGTTTGATATTTTTAAAATCAATTTCTTTTAAATCAAGTTTTTGCCCACCTTTCTTTTTAGGAGTTGTATCTGTAGATGCAAAATGATTGATGATGTATTGATAATTCCAAACTGAATCTTTTCTGTTTAGCTTGATAACGGCATCCTGCAAACCAATATGTTTTATTTCTGCCTTGCTTTTAAAAAAGAACCAATCAGTTATGCTTACATTCAAATTTCCTGCATACAAAATTGTATCTTTATTTTTATCTGCAACAAACAGCCCATTAATATTGGCTTTGTTAAATAGGCTAAAGCTCACACTTTTCACAGAAACTTCTGTTCCTAATTCTTTCGAAATTTTATTTGTAGCAATGTTCACGAGCCAATTTTGAACAGTATCAGTTTGTACAGCAATAGATAGAATGATGATAAGTAATAATATCACCAATAGTATCTTTTTTAATATGTTGAAGTAACGTTTCAGAATAAGCGTTGTGAACAGTGGGCAAAACTAAGCTGTAATAGGCAAAAGCTGTTCCAAACCTATAACGTTAAAAAAATATTAAGATTATTTTATGATATGATTAATTTAGCTTATTGCAGTCATCTGCTTTCATTATCGCTAAAAAGCCCAATTGAATTATTATTAGCAGGCTTTTTACCTAAATGATTATAAGCCTTTAAAGTTGCTTCTCTACCGCGTGGTGTTCTTTGCAAAAAACCTTCTTGTATTAAAAAAGGTTCATAAACTTCTTCAATAGTGCCAGCCTCCTCTCCTACAGATGTTGCTATGGTTGTTAAACCTACTGGCCCACCTTTGAATTTATCAATAATGGCAAGTAGTATTCTGTTATCCATTTCGTCTAATCCATACTCATCAACATTTAAAGCTTTAAGGGCGTGTTGAGTGATGCCTAAATCAATAATACTATCATTTAAAACCATTGCAAAATCCCTCACTCGTCGCAATAATCCATTTGCAATACGTGGTGTGCCTCTACTTCTTCCAGCAATTTCAGCAGCTGCATCATCGCCAATAGTAGTATTTAAAATTCCTGCACTTCGTTGAATAATTTTTTTTAGGGTTGCAGCATTGTAATATTCCAATCTTGATTTAATACCAAAACGAGAAAGTAATGGTGCAGTTAACAAACCACTTCTTGTGGTAGCTCCAATTAATGTAAAAGGGTTAAGATTAATTTGTACACTTCTAGCATTAGGGCCAGAGTCAATCATAATATCGATTTTAAAATCCTCCATTGCTGCATATAAGTATTCCTCTACAACTGTGCTCAAACGGTGAATTTCATCAATAAATAAAACATCATTCTCCTCTAAATTGGTTAATAGACCAGCTAAGTCGCCAGGTTTTTCTATAACAGGGCCACTTGTTTCTTTAATGTTCACACCCATTTCATTTGCTACAATTCTGGACAAAGTTGTTTTTCCCAATCCTGGAGGGCCGTGAAAAAGAGTGTGATCTAAAGCTTCTCCACGAATTTTTGCAGCTTTGATGAAGATAATTAAGTTTTCAATTAACTGTGGCTGACCAGTAAAATCGTCTATCTCAGTGGGGCGAATACTATTTTCAAACTCTCTATCATTTGATGTGAGTTTATCGTTGTCTTTATTTAAATTAGGATTGCTCATTTATTAAAGCGAAGATAGGTTTTAAACAAGAATTTTATGTTCTTGCAAAAGAATCTGAATAAAAAATATAGGAAAATGTGATGCTTAAATAAATGTGGGCGAATACTAAACTATAAATAAGGTTTTTGACATCTGATAAAGGCAATTGACAAAACGAAAATTGTCCAAAATACAATTTTAATTAGAGGTACGTGCTTTTTCATAGAATTTATTTATTGAATTTTATATCACAAAATTATAAATCTAGGATACAAAAAAAACAAATACTTATTAACTAAGTGTTAATTTCTAACCAAATAAAATTATTACTTTACAATTTTTACTTGCTAAGCCAAAAGCCAAATAAAGTAGCTGCAACACCAATAAAAAATGTACATAGAATATAACCAAAAGCTGTGGCGAAACGTTGCTGTTGAAGCATTAAAACAACATCCCAACTAAATGCAGAAAATGTAGTAAAACCGCCGCAAAACCCTGTAATTAAAAGCAATTGGCAAGTTTGAGCATTTGATTGTTTAACCAAGTATCCCATTAATAACCCTATCAAGAAACTACCAATAATATTTACCAAAAAAGTGGCTATGGGAATTTGCTTATTAGGAAACAACAAATTTGTTAGATATCTAAATACACTACCCATACTACCACCTAAAGCAACAAACAATATATTACGTAGCATTCTATCTTATTTAGTTAAATCTACAAGCCAAAAATTATTCTCTTTTATAACAGATATAGTATCTGCAATTTTATCATATGAGTTACTTAAGACAATTTCAAATTTTGAAGGAGCGATTTCTTTATTTGAGGTAATTATTATAGAAGCTTCTTTCAATTCTTTTTGTTGTTCAGCATCTTTTGAATTGTAAAGCTTTACAACATCCTCTAGATTAATATTATTTTTTTCATTAGCAATCAAGTAAAACTTAGCTCTATCAAAATCGCCTTTCAAGCAAGAGTTTTTAAATTCACGTGCAGCGTCTAGAGCATCTTCTGCAGGCTTCATTTTTGCTTGCTTGCAAGAAATAAAAACTAAGAAGAAAGGAAGGAATTTAATATTGTTATTCATCTTCAAAAAGTATTGTGGCTGTTGTATAAAATAGTTTGTTTTGCATCGACTTACCTTCTTTATAATTAATTTCATTAAATCCCTCTAATCCGAATAAACCAGCCATATTTCCTTTATTAACTGCTAACTCTAAATAACCTGCACTATTGAACCAAGCCAATTTTTCGCCTTCGTTAACAGACAAATAATTATCACTTAAGTAACCAATCACTTCATTTCTTTTCAATACAATATTAAAACGTCTTCCCTTTCTATGTTCTTCAAAAATTGGCTTTGTAATGTTTACAACTACATTTTCAAAATTATCAATAAAAATTATTTGACCCTTAATCCAATTGCTAGAAATAGTTGGCTGAAGTGGCAGTTTGATGATATAATCGGTTGTTAAAGTAGCAATACTATTTGGTAAAAAATCTTTAATTAATTCATTTACTTTTTTTGCTATTAACATAGTAGTTTCTAAAAAAATATTGGTATTGTCAAACGAAATTTTATATGCTTCAAATGGTTCACCATTAGCTATCATAGTAATAATTCCGTTATTAGCACAGATAATAAACTGATTTTTATATTTTACTAAAAGTAAATGATCGACTTTACTCTCAAAGAAATGCAACAATATTATATGTATTGTATTTTCTGGGAAATGATCAAAAGCGTTACCACAAATGTATGCAGCCTCAGGAAAGTTTGATTGAGATAAATAATGGCTGATATCAACAATATTAATATCTCTATTGCAAGATAAGAGCTGTCCTTTTATTGCTCCAATTATATAATCTTGCTGACCAATGTCTGTAGATAATGTAACAATTGCCATTATTAGGTTTTATAGGATTTTTTATTTTATTAATGTTCCATTTTTAAAGAAAAATTTATGAACCAATTTATCTGCTAATGCAGGAAAAAACTTGTTCATAAACACAGTTCGTTTACCTGTAAAAGTTAGTACTAAAGTTCTCTTTCTTTTAATAATAGCAGTTATAATATGGCTAGCACACTCTTCAGATGTCATTAGCTTTTCTTCATCTAAAGGGCTTTCGCCTTGTGCTTGTCCATTTTTATCAAGTGCTGCATTTCTAATGTTTGAACTAGTGAAACCTGGACAAACCCACATTACATTAACGCCGGTATCTAGCAGCTCAGTTCTCACAGCCTCTAGCCAACCATTAACAGCAAATTTACTTGCAGAATAACCACTTCTTCCTGGTAAACCTCTATAGCCTGCAATAGAAGAAACGCCCACAATTGTTCCTTTGTTTTTAATGATTTGTTCTAAAGAAAACTTTGTACAGTAGACTGTTCCCCAAAAATTAATGTCCATTACTTTTCGTAAAGTATCTAACTCAACATCAGCCAGCATTGAACGCATTGAAATGCCTGCATTATTTATTAGGATATCAATTTTGCCATAAGCATTTATAACTGCGTCAATAAAATTTTTGCATTCGTGTTCTATGCTTACATCAACTGTTTTTATTAAAAGCGGCTTACCAGCATTTTGTTGTTGAAGCTGGTATAGCTTATCGTTATTTCTACCACAAGTAGCCACTTTAGCACCTTGGTTAAGGAACGATTCAACCAGGGCTTTTCCAATACCATCAGAACCACCAGTGATAATAACAACTTTATCTAAAAAAGAAGACATAAACAATTAATTAAAGCAAAAATAATAGTGTTTCTATTGCAACAAACTATTAAAAAGAAATAAACCAGATAAAAAAAGATGCTAGTTAAAAGCATCTTCTAAATTGATTGTTATTAAACAGTTTCAACCCATTTGTCTCTTTCATCAGGGCTAAATTTCCAAGGAGCAAAATTATTTTCAATATTACTGAACATACCATTCCACTCTTGTGGAGAATTGCTTTCTTCCATTACTAAACTTCTTCTTAATTCAACAATAATTTCAAGTGGTGAAATGCTTACAGGGCAAGCATCAACACAAGCATTGCAAGTAGTACAAGCCCTTAGTTCCTCTACAGAAATGTAGTTGTGTAAAAGTGTTTTTTCATCAGCTACAAATTCTTTATTAGCATTAATATTTTTGCCCACTTCCTCTAGTCTATCTCTTGTTTTCATCATGATGCTTCTTGGGCTTAATAATTTACCAGTATTATTTGCAGGGCAAGCACTTGTGCATCTTCCACATTCTGTGCAGCTATATGCATCAAGCAAATTTTTCCAGCTTAAATCAAATACATCTTTTGCTCCAAAGCTAGCTGGTGCTGCAACATCTGTTGGTGCAAGTTCTGGTTGCATTGCATATAAAACTTCGTTTTGAATAGCTGGCATATTTTTCATTTTACCTTGCAATTCTAATCGCGTATAATAAGCATTTGGGAATGCTAAAATTACGTGTAAGTGTTTACTATATGGCAGGTAATTTAAGAAGGCAAAAATGCCTATAATGTGCAGCCACCAACAACTACGCTCAATGATTTCTAGTAAATGAATACTTAAACTACTGAATAAAAATTGAAGATGTGAAGAGAT
Organism: Chitinophagaceae bacterium; assembly: GCA_049241265.1. GTDB lineage: Bacteria > Bacteroidota > Bacteroidia > Chitinophagales > Chitinophagaceae > CAIVPM01. The sequence goes on along the minus strand of JBMLRA010000260.1, from coordinate 12,428 downwards.
TACAAAATTACCAGTTGAAACATAGTGTTCCACCGCTTGCTGTTGCAACAAAGTATCACACGTATTCATTGTTAAGAACAACGACATTAAAACAATTTCTGTAATAAGAATATAGTTAGCATCACTTCTTGCCCAACCATCCAAATCTTTACTTATAAATCGTTTTAGTTTAATAACATTTCTTCTTACCAAAAATATTACACAAACCACAATTACACCCAATGCAAGTATTTCAAAAAAGTTTATTAAAAAAGAATACAATCCCTGTGGAATAAGGCTTGCAAATATTCTGTGCTTACCAGTAATGCCATCAATTACAATTTCTAAAACTTCGATATTGATGATAATAAATCCTAAATAAATAATCAAATGCATTACTGCCACTGTTGGATTTTTGAACATCTTTTTTTGACCCAATGCCAATAGAAGTAGGTTTTTCCAACGAGCAGATTTATTATCACTAAAATCTTCATCTTTTCCAAGTAAAATATTTCTTCGAATTTCTGCTGCCTTTCTATAAAATAAAAACGTGCCTAAAGCAAGTACAATCAGAAATAATATTTGTGGTAGAATTTGCATAAACTAAGTTAATGATGATTCGTTATTGGTTTTATTGAAAACAACAATTATCCTTTCAATTTTGTAACTATATCAATGTATTGTTGCATAGCACTCTCCTTTGTTAATCCTTTCAAGCTCTCCCAAGCATTGTGTTTTGCCTTTGCAACAAAATCAAATGGATTACTTGGAGCATCTCCAGTATTATCACCTTCTGTTGCTTGTTTATATAGTGAATAAAGTTTTAGTAACGTTTCATTATCTGGTCTTTCTGCAAGCATTTTACTATTTGCTACTGCTTGTTCAAATTGTTCTTTCATATTTTTTATATTATTAATTATTGTTTATACTCTAATCTACATAAATACTAGCTAACTTACTTTTCTTTCTCCAACCAAGCTTTACCTTCTTCTATGTAAGCAATATCATCGAAATTTCTCTTTGGTAGCCTTACTAGCTGATTCAAAACCTCAAGCATTTTAACAGCATTGTTGTCTTCTTTATAAGCTTTTGCAAGTGTTAAATAGTTTAGTACAAAGTATGGATCAAGCTTTTTACATTTTTCTAAATACTCAATAGATTTTTCTATTGATGGATCAGGCAAACCTCCATACAAAGTTTTAACTGCTAGTTTTTTTGCCCAGTTTAAAGTTACCATTTCGTAATGCCATTTTCCCTCAGTAAAATTTGCTAGAGCGTGATTGGAATTCATTGCAATTGCCCTATCGGCATACACTTTAATATCTCTAACAAATGCTACTTTCTTTTTGTTCTCAGTTTCTACTTCAGTCATTTTTCCACTTGCCATCGATAATAAATAATACGAATTTGCATTATTACTATCAACAATAAAAGCCCTGTTTGCAAATGCTAATGCACTTTCATAAAGCAGTCTTTTGTCTTTAGCATTAACTGTTCTGCCACCAATGCTGCAACTTAGTTCTGCTGCACGTGATAGTGATTTATAATTAGAAGGCTCGTTAGCTAATATTTGTTTATATTTAGCCAAAGCTTCTACCTCGTTAAACTTTAACTCTAAATTATATGCCTCTTTTAATAAGGCTGCAGTTTCTTGTGCTGTTACACTAAAAGTAAAAATTATAAATAATGCTAATAAAATCTTTTTCATTTTAATTAAAACTTTTTTCAAAACTAACTGCAACATTGCCATTAAACCTTAAAATTGGTGGATTTAATTTGGCAATACTAATTGCAATACTTTTAATAAATGGATAAGCTGCAAAAATATCTTCCACTATAGTAGTTACCAATGTTTCTAATAAATCTGTTGGCACTAGCATTCTTTTTTCTACAATTTCAAATAAATGCTGATAATTAATGGTCTGTTCTATATTAATTATTGGCAAATATTGTGGCAAATATTTTACTGTAAGGTTTACTTCAAAACGATTTCCCAGAACTTTTTCCTCAGGATATAATCCGTGATAAGACTTAAAAATTAATTGTTGCAAGCAAATGGATAACATACAGCGAAGATAATATTAGCAGATTAGTTAATGCTTTAATCAGTTAATCTTTTCTTTGCAAAAATTAATTTGATGACAAGGCAGCAACTTACAAATCATATTCTTACCAAAAAATCATATTTATGTGTTGGTTTAGATACTGAATTGATTAAAATTCCCCAGCATTTGCAAGGCAATTCCAATGCTGTTATTAATTTTAATAAAGAAATCATTGATGCAACAAAAGACTATTGTGTAAGCTACAAAATAAATACTGCTTTTTATGAAGCAATGGGTGTAAAAGGTTGGCAAATAATGGAAGAAACTTTGCACCATATTCCAGACACACATTTTAAAATTGCTGATGCTAAACGTGGCGATATTGGTAACACATCATCGCAATATGCCAAAGCATTTTTTGAAACATTGCCTTTTGATGCTATTACAGTTGCACCATATATGGGAGAAGATAGTATTAGGCCATTTTTAGAATATGAAAATAAGTTTACCATTGTACTTGGTTTAACTAGTAATAAAGGAGCTAATGATTTTGAAACTTTGACAACCGATGGTTCTTTTTTATACCAAAAAGTAATAGAAAAAATTGCTACTTGGGGTACTCCAAATAATTTGATGTTTGTAGTAGGGGCTACTCAGGCAAATCAAATTGCACAAATACGTACAATGATTCCTGATAATTTTTTACTGGTTCCTGGTGTTGGGTTTCAAGGTGGAAGTTTAAAAGAGGTGAGCAATGCTGGACTTAATAAAGAAGTTGGTCTTTTAGTGAATGCTAGTCGTGCAATTATTTATGCATCAGACAAAGAAGATTTTGCTAATGAAGCTGCAGAAATTGCAAAACAATACCAAGTTGAAATGCAAGATTATTTGGGTGTTTTGTAAAAATACTACCTCGTTTTTTGTAAAGTTTTAATAAACATCTTTAAAAAGATTATATGATAAAAGTTGGAGAATACAATTCGTTGAGAGTAAATCGCACTGTGGATTTTGGTGTTTATTTAGAAGATGAAGGTGATGGTATTTTGTTGCCAAAAAGGTTTGTGCCAAAGGATACTAAAGTTGGCGATATACTGCGTGTGTTTATCTATCACGATGGAGAAAACAGATTAATAGCTACAACTCAAGAACCAAAAGGAATTGTAGGTGATATTGTAAAACTTAAAGTGAGAACCGTTACACCACATGGTGCTTTTTTGGATAATGGTTTAATGAAGGATGTTTTTGTGCCAAGAATAAAACAATTTCAGGAAATGCAACCTAACGTTGAATATCTTGTAAAAATTTATTTAGATACAGTAACAGGTAGAATGGTTGCAACAGAAAAGCTTGATAGTTTTTTAAGTAATGATGTTTTACAAATAAAAGAACTAGATGTTGTAGACTTATTAATTTACAGAAAAACGCCTATTGGCTATGCTGTAATTATAAACAACGAACACATTGGACTTTTACACAACAATGATATTTTTAAACCCATAGAAATAGGCGATAAATTATTAGGTTTTATAAAAAAGATTTATCCAGAAGATGCTCAGGCAAAAATTAAATTTAAAATTGATGTAGCACCAGGAAAACCTGGCTACAATAGAGTTGAAGATGAAACAGAAAAAATTATCAGATTATTAAATGAACATAATGGATACCTGCCATACTATGATAAATCTGACCCTGAGGCTATTTATAAGTTTTTTGAAATGAGTAAAAAAACTTTTAAAATGACAATTGGTACTTTATATAAACAGCACAAAATTACATTGGAAAAGCTGGGGATTAGATTGGTGAAGTAGCTCTTTAAATATCATAAGCCTAGATTTTTTATTTTCCAATTTCGTTATAAACAGACCTATGCCCTACAAAAAGCATCTTTCGTTAGATAAAAAGCTTGCTAAAATTTTAGTAACCGAACATCATAAATTAGAGATGAGAAAAAATATTCCTTTAAGGTTAATAGCAAGTATAATGGGGCAGCAATTAAGCACAAAAGTTGCCCAAGTTATTTACCATCGCTTTTTAGATTTGTACAATAAAAAAGAACCCAAACCACAACAAATTATTGATACCCCAAACGAAACTTTAAGAGCCATAGGGCTTAGTAATGCCAAAGTTCAATATGTTAAAAATGTTGCTTTGTTTTGTATTGAACATAAAATAACAGATAACAAAATTGCTATTTTAAGAAATGAAGAAATTATTGATTTATTCACACAAATAAAAGGTGTGGGCAAATGGACTGTTGAAATGTTATTGATGTTTTCACTTGGTAGGGAAGATGTTTTTGCTGTTGACGACCTAGGAATTCAACAAGCAATGATTAAGCTTTACAAACTTGAAACACTAGATAAAAAACAATTGAAAGAAAAAATGCTATTAGTTTCAAAAAAATGGATACCATATAGAACTTATGCCTGCTTGCATTTATGGAGTTGGAAGGATAACACATCAAAGATTTGATAGTAATGTAAATAGATTGCTAACAAAATTTTACAACATAATAGCTAAACCCCTTATTTTTATGCAGATATTTAAAACTGATTATCATGAGAGGCATTAACAAAGTAACCCTGCTTGGCAATTTAGGTAAAGACCCTGAATGTATTATATTAGATGGAAATATTCCAATTGCTAAATTCCCCTTAGCAACAACCGAATCTTTTAAAGATAAAACAGGGAAAATGGTATCTCAAACAGAATGGCATACAGTTGTTTTATGGCGAGGTTTGGCAGAATTATCCCAAAAATATTTACACAAGGGAAGCTTTGTTTACATTGAAGGAAAATTAAGAACAAGACATTGGGAAGATAAAGATGGAAACAAAAAATACACTACTGAAATTGTTGGAGACAACTTAATAATTTTAGATAAACGAACCGACGGCTTAAATCAAAATGAACATTCAGAAGGTATTTTGCCTGAAATTTCGTTACCAAACGAGCCAGAAAGTAATTTACCTTACTGATTTTTCAATTAAACAAATACTTTTGCCAAGTCGCTAAGACATATTTTTCACTAAAAACCCAGCATTGGACTATCACTCGACATTTCTTACCCTGATTTACATTAACACACAAGCCACTCCTGTGCTTATTTTTTTATTACTATTATTACTAGGTTTCTCGTTCATGATTAGTGGCTCTGAAGTAGCGTTTTTTTCATTAAACTACAAGGATATCAATTTGCTAAAAACCAAGCAAACCGAGCCTTACAGACGAATTGTTAATTTACTAGAAAACCCTAAAACACTATTGGCTTCAATGTTAATTGCCAATAGCTTTATTAACATTGCCATTATCGTTATTTCAAACGTTTTACTTGATGCATACATAAGTATACCATCGATGCATTGGTTAGAGTTTTTGATAAAAGTAGTTTTTGTAACTTCTCTCTTATTACTTTTTTGTGAGGTGATGCCAAAAGTAATGGCTACACAAAACAATATTCGTTTTGCTAAACAAGTAGCTCCAGTAGTAGAAAGTATTAACTATTTATTTAAACCAATAAGCCTACGATTAGTAAAATGGAGCGATGGAATTGAAAAACGGCTAACAAATAAATCTCAAGGCGTAGTAACTAACGAAGAAATGAGCCATGCAATTGATATTACTTACCCTGAGGAAAGCGAAAAAAACATTCTAAAAGGTATTCTTGAATTTGGCACAATAACAGTTAAACAAATAATGAAAACGAGGATGGATGTTTCTGGTATTAATTATGATACCAACTTCTCAAACTTAATTCATAGAATAGAAGAATTACATTACAGCAGATTGCCAGTTTTTAAAGAAGATTTAGATGAAGTTGTGGGTATTTTGCACACAAAAGATTTATTGCCATATCTTGATAGCGATGACAATTTTGATTGGCATACTGTAATGCGTTCTCCTTTTTTTGTACACGAGCAGAAATTGATTGAAGATTTATTACAAGAATTTCAAGCCAAAAGAATTCACTTTGCCATTGTGGTAGATGAATTTGGTGGCACTAGTGGTATTGTAACATTAGAGGACATTTTAGAAGAAGTAATAGGTGAAATAAAAGACGAATTTGACGAAGAAGAAAATACCTTTAAAAAGCTAGACGATAGCAATTATATTTTTGAAGGAAAAACAATGATTAACGATGTGTGCAAAATAATGGAGCTACCAGTTGATACATTTGATACAGTTAAAGGCGAGGCTGATTCTTTAGCTGGTTTGGTACTTGAAATCGCTGGCGAAATTCCACAACCAATGCAATTAGTAGAGTGTGGTGATTTTGAATTTATCGCACTAGAAATTATTAAGCATAGAATAGAAAAAATAAAAGTTACTATTAAGCCAATGCCTGATGCATAAATAGCTAAAATAATTATGCTGAAACAAAACTCATACACTCGTTTATTTAGTTATATAATAACTGCCTTTTGCGTTGTCACTTCTTGCAAAGAAAAGCCTGTAAACAAGCCAAAAGGCTACTTTAAAATAGATTTCCCCCAACACCAATATCAAATTTTTAATCAGGATGGGTACCCTTACAGTTTTGAATATCCAACTTATGGAAAAATTGTAAAGGATACTAGCTTTTTTGGTGGAGCTACCGAAAATCCTTGGTGGATTAATATTGATTTTCCCCGTTATAATGGAAAAGTGTATATCAGTTATAAAGAAATTGGGAAAAATAAATTAGACTCTTTATTAAAGCATTCTTTTAGGTTAGCAGATGCTCACGATTCTAAGGCGACTTTCAAAGAAGATTCGCTTATAAGAACACCCAATAATGTAAATGGAATGTTTTTTCAGTTAGGTGGAAACGTGGCTACAGCAAATCAATTTTTTGTAACTGATAGCACCAAACATTTTTTGCGTGGTGCTTTATATTTTGATGCAACTCCCAACGAGGATTCATTAAAAATTGTTAACGATTTTTTGCTAGAAGATATGCGACATTTGATTAACACACTTAAATGGAAAGACAAATAAACTATTGTTTTTCATCTAACATTTTTTCAGCATTCTCAGCCATTTGCAATTGCTCAATAAAATCATCAATATTCCCATTAATAACATTATCTAAATTGTAACTTGTATATCCAATTCTATGGTCTGTAACCCTGCCTTGTGGCCAGTTGTAGGTTCGTATTTTAGCACTTCTATCTCCAGTACTAACTAGTGTTTTTCTATGGCGAGAAATTTCATCTTCATACTTACGCACCTGTTCTTCATACAATTTAGTACGCAACATTCCCATTGCTTTTTCTCTGTTTCCTAATTGAGAACGTTCTGTTTGACACACTACCACCACACCAGTTGGTATATGTGTTAAAAAAACTTTAGATTCAACTTTGTTTACATTTTGCCCCCCTGCACCACCACTACGTGCAGTTTCCATTTTTACATCACTTTCTTTCAATTCAAAATCTACTTCATCAGCCTCTGGCATTACAGCTACAGTTGCTGCACTTGTGTGTACACGACCTTGTGTTTCTGTATTAGGCACACGTTGCACACGATGCACACCACTTTCAAATTTTAAAGTGCCATAGACATCTTCACCTGATACTTCAACAATTACTTCCTTGTAACCACCAACAGTGCCTTCACTTTCACTAACAATTGCAGTTTTCCAACCTTTTTTACTGCAATATCTTAGATACATTCCTAATAAATCGCCAGCAAATAAGCTGGCTTCATCGCCACCTGTTCCAGCTCTAATTTCCAAAATGGCATTTTTATCGTCTTGAGGGTCTTTAGGAATTAAAAGTTGTGTTAGCTGTTTCTCAAGTTCGGCTTTTTTTTCTTCAAGTGCAGGTAGTTCTTCTTTTGCCAATTCCCTCATATCTTCATCTGGTCCATTTAGAGTTTCTTTGGCGAACTCGTAATCATCTATAACTCTTTTATATTGTTCAAATGGAATAACCATTTTTTCGAGTGACCTATATTCTTTACTCATTTTCCCAAATTCCTTTTGATTACTAATAATCTCGGGGTTGGTAAGTGCCACACCAATTTGGTCGAAACGAGCTTTTATTGCTTCTAATTTATCAATCATTACATCTTTTTTCGGTTGGCAAAAGTAATGGTTGTTAGTTATCATTAACATTTAGGTCAGAAACTAAATCATTTTTGATTGTTTTTCATATATTTGAAATCTAAATAGAAAATTTTTAAGAATGAAAAAACTAATTGTTGCTACACTATCTGTAGTTTTATTTTTTGCTTGTAAAAAAGAAGAAAACCCTTCAAATGGCGACCTAACACTTAGTACAGCTAACATAGCTGGTAAATACAGAACTACAGATGCATATGTAACCTTAAAAAGTAGTCTTATTGGTGCTAGCATATACGATACTGCATTTAACTCTGTTTGTAAAAAATACTCTTACCACACATTTGACACTGCCGGAAACTATGTTTTCTTCGACTCTTGCAAAAGCTCTTCAACAACATCTTCATACAGCATTACACCACCAACAATGCTAACTTATGGTGGCAAACAATATTTAGTAAATAGTTTAACGTCAACAAAGCTCGTTGTATCATTTGATAGTATTATTCCAGTGTTTGGAGATGCTACTTTTAAACTAACTTTTACAAGACAATAATCATCATATTTCATTTTTTATAAAAAGTAAAGGCGTTACACTTTGTAACGCCTTTACTTTTTATAACTGAAGCTTATTTTTAGATTTCTTCCTCTTCAAACTCAATCGCCAAATTATTTGTTTTAACAAAGTTGCACCACTTGCAATCTTCTTTGCCACAGCCAGTATAAAAATCTTTATCTTGAATTTTTTGCCAGGTAGTTTTTATCTGCTCTTTAACTGTTGTAATATCCGCTGGAGTAATTACTAATTTTTCTTTTCTGTATTGTTTTTTTTCATCAGGTTCTATAAAATCAAATTCTGTTGAAATAGCATTCCAATTTGGGTTTGATGTGTTATTATCTAACAGTATTTTATAGAAAACTGCTTGTCGCCAATAATCGCCACCATTAGGCACTTTATCATTGGGTGCATCAAAAGTTCTTTTATCTTTTTTAGCTTTATCGTAGTTGCCAGTTTTGTAATCTACCACATTAATATTGTTGCCATCAAACTCCAATTTATCTAACTTCCCTTTTAATGGAACACTATCTACCATTACATTTCTAATGCTTCTTTCTACAGAAACTATTTTGTTGAATGTGTTGATATATTCATCATAATATCCAGTTAAAACCATTGTGCCTTGTTCCAATCTTCTATCAAATTGTTCCTGAGTAAAGTTCTCTCTGTGCCTGTGTAAATACCATTCAAAATCCTCAATAAAAACTTCTTTTGCAGGAAAAGTATTTGTGCCACTGCTTTGCATTTTTTTAAATAATTGGTCAAGGGCATAATGCACAGCACTACCAAATTCTGTTGCTTCATTTCTGCCACTTGGCACACGAACAATATTGTTATAATAAAACTGTAACGGGCATTTTAAATAGTTGTTGAGTGCAGTAACATTCATTACAAATTTGTCAACAATAGGTGTTACAAAATCATCTTCAATTTTATCAATTAATGGTTTTGCAGTTGATGTAAATTGCAATAAAGCAAAAGCCATTTTATCATCTTCATTTACTTCTACACTTATAGTTGGCAATGCAAAAGCATCTTGAATTTCTGCAATAAACATTGATGGCTCACAAACTTTTCCATCATCATTAAATTGAGAATAACTAATTACCAAATGCTTTGCAGCTCTTGTTAATGCTACATAAAACAATCTTCGCAATTCTTCATCAGCATCAATATCGCCAGCTACATTTATAGCATTCTCAAAAACTGTATCTGGCAATTTGTAACCACCACTTGGTTTTCTTTTTTTCTCCCAAATATGAGCATTGGTTCCAGCTATAAAAACATATTCAAATTCCAAACCCTTACTGCCGTGTGCTGTTAAAAGATTTACACCTTTATCATTTCCACTTACATCAATCAATGGCAAAGGCAAGTTTTCATCTTGCATCAGTTCTATCATTTGCACCAACTGCATCAACGATATATTTGGGTTTCGTGATGTTTCATTTTTTACAAAATCGAAAAAGCCTGTAATTAGTTTTAGTAAAAAATGCTTCTCGTTACTCAACATTATTTGTGCAAGCAAATTTGTTTTTGTAATGATATTACTAAGAACAGTTTGTATTGTTTCATTGCTTACATCTGCAACCAATTGTTCAATAATTGTAGAAGCATTTTTTAATTCTTTACTAATGCCATTGCTATCAAATAAATCTTTTGCAGGAGCATTTGCTTTTACAAAAAGTAATTCTCGGATTGAAGTTTTATTTTCTCCAAATTTCTTGGAAGCCACTTCTACACTGAGTTTGGCAATATCAATAGGTTTAATATTCCAAAAACTGAAATGCAAAATCTCAAATAACATTTCATCGCCTTCATAAGGTGTATCATGTTCAGCAGCCAAATATTCGAGCATTAAAATAATTTGCTTTGCCAATGGTTGCTCAAAAATATTCAGTTGTCTTTTGCTGTAGTATGCAATATTTTTTTGTTTGAGATATAAAGCCAATTGCTCACCATATTTATTTTCTTTATAAATAATGGCAATATCCTTGGGCTGTATTCCTTTATTGATAAGCCTTTCAACCTGAAGTGTTAAGTAAATCAACTCCTCTCTAGCACTAATACATTCAATAATTTGTGGTTGAATATTTAAGTCAATTAATACTTCATTTGCTGCAACAATATCTTTACTAAGGTTGGGAATATTGTTTACAAGTCGTTGAGTGTTTTTATCAATGATTGTTTTTGAAACATCTAAAATAGGTTGCACACTACGATAATTATTTGTAAGCACAACTGTTTTTAATTGCTCTGTAAATGTGTTAGCAAAGCCAAGCATATTTTCAACATTCGCACCTTGAAACCTGTAAATACTTTGGTCATCATCGCCCACAACAAAAATGCTTTCGGTATAATCTGGTTGGTATAATTGACTGATAATTTTATTCTGTGTACCACTGGTATCTTGATATTCATCAACAAGTATATGATTGAATTTGCTCGAATATTCATCTAATAAAATAGGAGTTTCATCAAAAGCTTTTATCACCCAATTTATCATATCATCAAAATCGTACAAGCTTCTTTTCTTCATTAAATCTTGAAAATTATCAAACTCATTTATTGCTGCACGCAGCTTATTCATCTTCTCAATTTCTTCATCGATTTTATTTTGCTTTAAATCTCCTGCATTAAACTCTTTATATTTTTTCTTATAAATAAATTCATCGCGTGTTGGTAAATCAGTAACATATTTTTTTATGCAGTTCAGTAAAAAATCTTTTGTCCAACCTTCACGTTTCATATTACTAAAAAGGTTTCTAAGATTGCCTATTTCATAATATACATCTCCTCTGTAACGCTTTAGTGGATTATCTTTTGTAAAACCATCAACCAATTTTTTAAACAGTTCAATCTTCTCTAAATCGCTAATTGGATTAAGCAATGTTTTCTCAAAAAAATGCAAATTATCCTGTATCACATCATTGCAAAAACTATGAAAAGTGTGGATATTTACTTTGTATGCATCTGGCCCAATAAAACTCAGTAAACGTTTACGCATAGCTACAGTTCCTGCATCTGTATACGTTAAGCAAAGTATGTTTTGAGGAAGTGTGTCCGTCTCTAAAAGTATCTTGCCAATTCTTGCTCCAAGTATTTGTGTTTTACCTGTTCCTGGCCCAGCAATAACCATTACAGCACCACTAATGGTATCAACTGCTTGTTGTTGTTGAAGATTTAGTTTATTATATACTTCGTTAAATTTTTCTAATTGCTTCTCTTTAGTCATTATGATTTTTTAACAATTTACCTTTTAGATATAGAGTTTTAAGCTATTTTTCATTCAAAATTAATGTAATTACTTACCTAAAATAATTATCATTTAAGTAGCCATTTGTTTACTTAGTATAAAAACACACTATAAATTCAAATTGATAGATAACAAATTCGTTAAATAAGAAACCTCCGAAGCATTGCTACTTCGAAGGTTTCTTTTAATAATTACAAGTTAATTGCTAAACTACTATTTCCTATTCACCATCAATTTAACTGCATTGTATTTAGTGTTATCGCCCTCAAGAGTAACAATAAATAAACCACTTGTTGATGTTGTATTGCTCAGTTCTACTGCTGCTTGATTAGCTCCTTTTGTAGCATTGATGAATTGTGTTTTAACAACTCTACCTGTTGTAACATCAGTTACTTTTAACACTAATGGTTGTGCTGCATCGCTTTTAAATGTTGTAGTAAATCTGCCCATTGTTGGGTTTGGATAAACACTTATTACATTTAATGTTTCATTTGCAGGAGTATTTGCAGTTGCTGTTGAGAATCTTGCATTACTTAGATTTACTGT
>JBMLRA010000259.1:0-14849 GCA_049241265.1 Chitinophagaceae bacterium | reverse complement strand
GGGAATTAGTCTTTATCCAAATCCTGCTAAAGACATTATTTACATAAATACAAGTCCTAAGCAGGTATCAATTATTGACCATTTAGGAAGAACAGTTAAACAATTAAATAACATATCAGAGCATCAAGCCATCAATATTAGTCAACTACCAAATGGCATTTATGCAATTGTTATAGAAACTACAAATGGTATTGTAACAAAAAAAATTATAAAACTGTAATAACCGAAAAGGGTTTTGCAATTGCAAAACCCTTTTCGGTTTAAAGTTTAAATATCAGTTTCAAGCTTTCCCAAAGCCTTCTTTTTTCAGTTTTCACATCATCAGTTTGTCCTAATAATTTTTGTAAGTCAGGTGCAATTAGCATATCACAATTATCATACTGCTGCACTTTGTACTCAGGAAAAATAAATGGCAACGAAATCTTCTTAATAACATTTCCCATTAACAACAAATAACTAGGTGTAAAATCTTGCTTTATTTGCTTGTAAACCACATTTTGGTTTTGAACATTTATTATTGCCACGTCTGCAATAGTTAGTTTACAGGCATTTAATAAATTGGTTAACAATTGCAATTTATCATCGTTTATATAAACAGCGTCTTCATCACAAACCACAATAACAACCTTCTTTTTATTTTCACCTAAAAACTTAATCTGTAAAGTTTCAGCATTGTCATTAGACTCAGTATCTGCAGATTTTGCAGTGGTATTTGCATTGCTAATTGTTGGTGATTTAGCACTTTTTTCGCCTTCAATCAAAGTGTTTTTATATAAATCGGCAATTACAAAATCTGGCAATCTAATATCTTCAAATACCATATAAATATTTTATATTAACAGTTGTTAGTTTTTCCTTTTATTTTGCATCAAATATATAGTTATGGAAACAGTTATGGATATAAATATTACCAAAGTAGAAAGAAGCAAACTTAACGATTTAAACCTTGAAAATATTCCATTTGGCAAGTATTTTAGCGATCATATGCTTGAAGCTGATTATGAAAATGGTGAGTGGAAAAACGTTGAGATTAAACCTTACCAACCAATGGTTTTTGAACCATCTTTAGCTGCTTTGCACTATGGACAAAGTATTTTTGAAGGTATTAAAGGTTATAAAGACGCTAAAGGAGAGGCGTATATTTTTAGACCTTACGATAATTTTGTTCGCTTCAATCTTTCTGCAGAAAGGTTATGTATGCCAACTGTTCCTGAAGAAATTTTTATGGATGGAATGAAACAATTGGTTGCATTAGATAAAAATTGGATTCCATTTAGAGAAAATCATTCTTTGTACATCCGTCCTTTGATGTTTGCAACAGATACTTTACTTGGTGTTCGCCCATCAGACACTTACAAGTTTATGATTATGCTTAGCCCAAGTGGTCCATATTACACCTCACCAATGAAAATTGCTGTTGAAAAAAATTACACTCGTGCAGTAAAGGGTGGTGTAGGATTTAGTAAAAATGCTGGAAACTATGCCAACAGTATGCTTGCAGCAAAAGAAGCAAAAGAAAAAGGCTACGATCAAGTTTTATGGACAGATGGTTTTGAACACAAATGGCTACAAGAAGTAGGAATGATGAACATTATGTTTATTATTGATGGCGTTGCTGTTACTCCAGATATTAGTGAAGGAACAGTATTAAATGGTGTTACAAGAAATAGCATTATTGTAATGCTACAAGAAATGGGCTTTAAAGTTGAACAAAGAAAGATTAGCATTGATGAAATTGTAGAAGCTTACAAAAAAGGAACTTTGCAAGAAGTGTTTGGTTGTGGAACTGCTGCTACAATTGCCCCAATTGCAGAATTAGGTTATGGCGATTTTAGAATGCCATTTGATATTGATGGTTTTAAAACTGCAATAGCTTTAAGAAAACATTTTGATGATATTAGATACAGCCGAGTACCTGATACTCACGGTTGGATGGTAAAAATTTAATTATAAAAGATTTACATATTAAAAAGGCTGTCTCAAATTTTGAGACAGCCTTTTTAATATACAATAATCACTTACTAATTTTTCTTTTTGCTAAATACACTTACAGTTCCATCTAAGCCAACTTTTAAAACAGTATTTTCTTTTTCAGATTCAAAAGAAACATAATAATTTTTTTGCTGATCTTCATCTATCAACTCCACACAGTCCTTTAATTTATGCAGTGGAAATGGATAATTTTTTGCTAATACTTCAAGAGCTTTTTGTGGCAGATTGTTGAAATTAAATTTAACGCTTGTGGCTAGTAGTTCACCATCGTAATTGTAAATAGCAACTTTATCTTGTCCGTTAAACTCAAAATTTACTTTAACATAATTGGCTGCCATTTTCCATTTAACGTTTTTAGCATTGTTAAAGTTGCTTGTAAAACTGCGAATAATTTTACTGTTTACACTGTTAGTTTCATCTGCTGCAAATGCACTTGCTGATATCATTATTATAATGGCAAATGCTACAATTTTTCTTTTCATTTTTTAATATTTTATGTTATTAAATGTTTTTACAACACAAAAATATTTGAGGCAAACAGCACAAAAAGCTTCATTTGGATGAGGAACAAAAAATGAATTTTAAAACTGATAAACGGTTATTGAAGAGTATTTTTTTTAAAATGACCTTTAAACGAAATCCCTTACTGCAAAGGGTTCCATAAAATTCGTTATAAAAATATTAAATATGGTTAAAGAAAGCAGGTTTTGGGTAAGTGGTTGAGATGTTGCTTTGAAAATGATTACTATATCCCATCTGCACCTTCAATTTGCTGCTTTGCCTTTTTCATACTATAGTTAACTAGGAAAACACCAGCAAGTGTAATGAGTGAACCAATGATGATAGTTGCAGTAAGTTTTTCTTTTAAGAAAAAAGTACCTGTAATCATTGCAACTATTGGATTAATGTAGGCATACAATACAGCAATAGATGGGTTTAGGTGCTTTAAAGAATATACAAAAGCTATGATAGCAATAATAGAACCAGCCACAATTAAATAAGCAACAGCCAACCAAGATTCAAGTGAAATACTAGAAATAGGAATCATCTTCTCTGTAGAGAAACTAATGATACATACTATAACAGAGCTAAACAACATTTGCCAACCCATGCCATAATATGGATTCATATTCAAATATTTTTTTGCTACCAAAATGCTACTCCAACTCCAACAAAGCATAGCAACAATGGCAAGAGATAAGCCTAGTAAATATCCTGTGGGATGAGCACCAAATGCATTATCATAAAACACAAAAGCAATGCCACCAATTCCCAGTAAAATCCCAATAATCGTTATTAGGTTTATTGCTCTGTTTTTAAAAAAGAAGTATTCAATAATAACCACACTTAAAGGATACAATGCACCAATTAAAGCACCTAAACCACTCGAGATATATTTTAAACTATAGGTACTTAAAGCATTTGCCATTACAAATGTTAAGATGCCCATAAAAAACAGTTTCTTAAATTGATTGGCAGTAGGTAAGGCTTCTTTCTTTATCAAAAAGAAACCAATAAAAATACTAGCTGCAATCACTTGCCTGATAGCTGCTAATTCAAATGCTGGAATACCTTTAATGGCAAATTTCATTGCCACCCAAGTGGTACCCCAAATAATGCTTGTAGATGCTAGTGCTATGTATGCTTTGTATTTTGAAGTAATGGGCATTAAAGATTTATTTCATAAGCTCCTTGCAATGAACTTATATGATACTGCAAATGTAGGCTGTCGCAATACTGCTTCCATTTATTGATTTTCCACATTGAATTGCTGCCATCAAAAATGTATTGGTTACAATCAAATTTTGCAGTCAATTGGTTCATATAAACCTTGGGATTTTTAGTAACAACTACTGCATCTACTTTCAATCTGTTTCCACGTTTTATGGGAGCATCAACAATGGCAATAGTTTTGTTTTTGGTAATGATAAAATTATCTTGATAAAGTATGTTTTTGAGAGATGTAGCTGGATTTATTCTGTGCAAAATTCGGGATGGTTTAATGTGAAAATTTCTTAAAAATCCATTTTCAGTTAAAATGCTATCGCCAATAAATTGATATTTTCTTCCATCAACTAAATCAATAGCTGTGTGTTTGGGCACATTATAAACAATGATTTTTTGCTGTTGTGTTCGTTGTATAAAATCAATACTTCGTATTGCAATAAACACTGTAAAAAACGAAAGCCCAACAAGAAAATATTTTGATTTTCTTTCTATCAACCAATAGCAAAAGCCAATAATTGCTGCAAACAAAATAATGGCTTGTGGTATGCTAATTTGAATAGATTCCCAAACAGAAAATGGCAAGGAATCAATATTTATAATAAATTTATTGAGCACTGCAATACACCACTCTGTTGCTTTGCCAATAAGCGTTACAAGTGGTTTAAACCAAGAAAATACAATTAGTAAAAGTTCTAAATAAAGTATTAAGCCAGAAAAAGGAACTGCAAAAATATTGGTGAACAAAACCAAATTAGGAAACTGATGAAAATGATATAACACAATTGGTAATGTCAACACCTGTGCAGAAATTGTAATTGAGTTTAACTCCCAAAACCCTTTTAGCAATTTATTTTCAAAATAGCACCATTTTTTTACATAAGGCGAAAACACAACAATACTCAATACTGCAGAATAGGAAAGCTGAAAACCTACATCCCATAAACTAAAAGGATTGATAAATAAAATAATTAATGCTGATATAGCTAATCCATTATAAATATTAGAACGTTTACCCAACGATTCACCCATAACAATGCAAGTAAACATAATGGCACTTCGTAAAATTGACGGAGCCAATCCTGCAATAAAACTAAACATCCACAACACAAAAATGATGATGATTGGCTGCAAAATTTTATGTGCTTTAAACCGCTTAAATGGTTTTAATAAAAATAGTAATAAGCCATATATCATACCAAGGTGCAAACCACTAATAGCAATAATATGCACCACACCTGTATTGCTATAAGCTCTCACTAAATCTCTATCAAGCTCATCTCTGTAACCAATCAACAATGCTTCTGCTACACTTAATTCGTTGGGGTTTTTAATATTTGTTTTTAAGGTATTTATTACACTTGTTCTAATATCAATTAAAGCCTGTGCAAACCAGTTTGTTTGGGTTGTTGTTAAAATGGTGTAGTCATTATCACCCAAAAATGCTTGGTAGTATATGCCTTGAAAACTGCAATATCGTGCATAATCAAATCCACCTGGATTGCCAGAGTTTACAATGTTTGCAATGTTATTGTGTATGATTATTTGTGAGCCATAATGCAAGTCTGGCATCGATGAGTCTTTTCTAAAATATAGTAACACATCTCCATCAACATTTTTCCAAGCACCTTTATTGTCTATTGCATTTACTGATGCTAAAGCCTTGTAGCTTTTTTCTTTTACTGATAAATTTTCTTGCAGGGTAACAACTAATGGAGCATCTTTTGAAAAATACTTGCCTACAAAAGCAGGCTGGTTACTAATGTTTTTTGTAAAAGATAAACCACCGCCAACGCACAAAATAATTATATTAATCAATAAGCCTTTTGCCCAACTATATTCAAATTTTTTGCTTAAAGAAATAAAACTGAATGCAATTAGTAATGTTAAACAAGTAGCAGCAATTGTTATTATAAAACCAATTGGTGTATTCAAATGGTATTGCAACAAAATACCAATAACAATAGGCAATAAAAGCCTAAGTGCAGGAATTTGTTTTAATAAATTGTTAGAATAAGATTGCAATTGTTATTATTTGTTAAACAACAAAAATATAAAAAGGTATGTATTGGTTTAAACCTTTTCACATCGTATTTATTTGCATCGAATAGAAGCTGGTTGCACTTTATGATATTACATTTTATAAATATTAGAATTCAAAATAATTAGTTGGTTTAATATTATTTTAAACTCAAATTCAATATCTAGGTTTAAGTTTATTTCATATCAAAACAACTTCAATTTTCCGTAGTTTGTATAGATATGAATAACAAGGAAATGTTTTTATTTTATGTAAATAGAACTAATTTTTAATAATTATTTTATAATGCACATTTTTGTAGTTAGAATATTAAACATTCTGCTTAATAAATATGATTTTAATAGATAATAAGCTGATCAGCGACGAGGTAATTGAAGAACAATTTGTATGTGATTTAACTAAATGTAAAGGTGCTTGCTGCGAAGATGGAGATGCTGGAGCACCATTAACTGATGAGGAATTAGATGAGCTAGTTAACAACTATGATATTATTAAAACGTATATGACTGCTGATGGAATTGCAGTGGTTGAAAAAGATGGTAAATACACTTATGATAAAACTTTTGGCTGGGTAACACCTACCATCAATGGTGAAATTTGTGCTTATGGTTATAAGGATAATAAAGGGGTTATAATGTGTGCTATTGAACAAGCTTATAACGATAAAAAACTAGGTTGGAAGAAACCTATTAGTTGCCATTTGTTTCCCATTAAAACATCAAAAAGCAAGCAAGACCCTGATTTAGAATTTGTAAATTATATACCTCGTGAAGACCTTTGCCAAGCAGCTTGTGGGTTGGGAAAAAAATTAAAAGTGCCTGCTTATGTTTTTTTAAAAGAAGCTATCATTAGAAAATATGGAGAAGAATTTTATGAGGCTTTAGATGCTACTGCTAATCGTTAATTTGGGTTAAAAAATCATTGTAAACAGTAACCCATGATTTCCATTCGGGCTGGTTGGCAAGAAAATGATTATGCATTATATACATAAAATTTCCGTTCACATTTTTAACTGTGTTATAGTAAAACAACATTTCTTCAAGTGCTTGTTGTGGTGTTAGTTTTTGCTCAAAAATGCAATTGGCATCCATATAACAAAAAGGATGAAGCAATAAATTTGTCTCCATTTCTTCACTTAAATTATACCAATAAAAGGGTAAAGAATATGAAGCCCTAAATCCATTTTGTGTGCCATATCCCATTGTGTAATCTTCTTTAATACCTGCACTGATTAAGTTTAAATAAGTATTTGGGAAATTTAATTGCAAATAGTGTTGACGAGAAATTTTTACTGGCTTTTGAGTAATTTTTTCTAGCGTTTTAATTTCTAATTGTAGTGTGTTTTTATTTTTATTACTGGCAAATGATGGATGAATGCCAATTGCATAATTGGCACTGTGCTGTTTTATTAATTTTTTAAATGTGTTATTTTTAGGAGAGGAATTTTTGTCGTACAAACCTCTTTTTTTTGCCAATAAAAAAAAATACTTGGCTTTTAAGCGATATTTTCTGTGCAGTTTATCTAGCCAATCAAATATGTCAAAAGGGTCTTTTTCTTTTCCAAATATAATTCTTAGTCTATCGATAAAATTTCGGTTAAAACGAAAGATATTTTTGGCAATTCCCCCAAAGGTTCTAACAAATGAATGATGTTTATAGGCAAAAGCAATATCTATATCATAAGTGGGCGTTACTGTAAATGGTGATTTATTAATGATTAGATTAAACTCTTTTTCAATTTCTTGCAGCCAAAGGTTTATTAGTGGCAATTGCAGAAAATTATTTTTATAAGCTGTGCTATTTGTATGATGATAGTTACCATAAGCATCAGTTTTTGAATCATCAAAATATTCTTCATATCTACTAAGTAAATAAAATGCTGCTGATAATAAATCAAATGGCAATGTTCCTTTCGTGCTAAAAAATATTTTCAGCCCATTCCAATCGCTGCATTCAATATTTTGTTGTTTTATTTCAGTTTCTTCAAGTAAGCCAAAAGGCATTATCCACAGGCTTTCAGCATCAAATTTTGTGCTTGAATAATTAATTTTTTGTAGTGAAGAATTTGAAAATTTGTGAATGTCTCTTGTTATTACAGCTTCTCTACCTAACAAAGTTTTCACAATATACTCTAATCTGGGAGTAATATGTTGCGTAAAAACAATGTGCATTATATATGTAAAGGTTTAATGTGTTTTTATGAAATCTAGATTGGGCAGGTTTCGTGGTAGTTTTTTAACTCTTCATATTTCAATTCAAATTCGTAACCGGCATATACTTTTTCAACTTCATCTAAAACACTGTAAACAATATCCAAATCGTTGGTAGTTACAAGTTTTGTTCTATACTCTTTTATGTTTGGCAATCCTTTTAAATAGTTAGTGTAGTGGGTTTTCATTTCATTAATACCTACAGTTCTCCCTTTCCATTCAAGACTTAGTTGTAAATGTTTTTTACACACAGCTACACGCTCCTGAATAGTTGGTGCAGCAAGCACTTCACCAGTTTCGAGATAATGTTTTATTTCTCTAAAAATCCAAGGATAACCAATAGCAGCACGACCAATCATTATGCCATCAACATCAAAACGTTTTTTATATTCTGCTGCTTTTTGTGGAGAATTGATATCACCGTTTCCAAAAATAGGAATGGTAATTCTTGGGTTATTTTTTACTTTAGAAATTAATGTCCAATCAGCTTCACCTTTGTACATTTGACTTCTAGTTCTTCCGTGTATTGATAATGCTTTAATGCCAACATCTTGTAATCTCTCTGCAACCTCTTCAATATTTTTACTATTATCATCCCAGCCTAAACGTGTTTTTACAGTTACAGGTAAATTGGTGCTTTTAACACAAGCTTCAGTTAAACGAACCATTAAGTCAATATCTTTCAAAACACCAGCACCAGCACCACGTGCTACTACTTTTTTTACTGGGCAACCAAAGTTAATGTCCAATAAATCAGGCTGTACAGCATCCACAATTTTTGCACTCATTGCCATTGCTTCTTCATCGCCACCAAAAATTTGAATACCTATTGGCTTTTCGTAATCGAAGATATCTAGCTTCTTTCTGCTTTTTATGGCATCACGAATTAGGCCTTCGCTGCTAATGAATTCAGTGTACATTAAATCTGCACCATTGTCTTTACATACTGCCCTAAATGGTGGATCACTCACATCTTCCATTGGAGCCAATAGTAAAGGAAATGAAGGTAGTGTTATGTTGTCCCCTATTTTTACCATCTTAAATTTCTTACTTATTTATGGATGCAAACATACAAACTAATGATTGGTTGGAGAACGAATTGAATCCCAAAGTTAGTTACGCTGGTCAATTTGCAATTTTAATTGGATTGGTTCTTGGTGGGGCAATAGTTGCAGCATTGATACAATTAGGCGTTTTAATGTCAATAACAGATTTAAAAACTTTAATGAGTGGCGATACTGATAAATTGATGGCATTAATGGCACTTCCACAAAACAATAATAAAGTAATGTTGATGCAGGTTTTAGGCACTTTAGTTATGATGGCTATTCCTGCTTTTTTGTTTGCAAAAATTGTTTCAAAAAATTCAATAAATTACTTGGGATTCAACCATAAAATAAACCACTTCCAAATATTGCTAGTAATTGTTATTGCCATTGTGGGGTTGTTTTTAAGTGGAGGATTGGGTGAATTAAATAAACTAATTCCCGTATCAAATTCTTTGAAAATAAAGTTTGAGAAACTAGAGGATGATTATGAAAAACAAGTAATGATTTTTAGTAATATGAAAACAATTGGCGACTATGTAATATCGCTAATAATGATTGCCATTTTGCCTGCTATTTTCGAAGAATTGTTGTTTAGAGGTGCATTGCAAAAATTACTAATAGATTGGTTTAAAACACCACATATTGCAATAATTGTTACTTCAATTTTATTTAGCCTTGTTCATTTTAGTTTTTATGGCTTTCTACCACGAATGATGCTAGGTATGGTTTTGGGCTATTTGTTTTTTTATGGAAAAAGTATTTGGCTTAATATTTTAATGCACTTTATTAACAATGGAGTTGCCATTACTGCAATGTACTTTGCTATCAAAAATAATCAATCTGCTACTGAAGCTATGAAAGATGGGTTTCCAATTTGGGTATTAATAATTGTTTTACCTGCAATGGTTGGATTATTATTGGCTTACAAAAGAATTTGCGAAAATTTATCAACTAAAAAAACTGTTTATGACACTATAAATGGAATTGGCAAATAAACAATTCACCAAACCTAAACTTTAAACCTCAAATTGGTATGGCTTTAAATATTCAAACACTAAAAACAAGAGCATTAACGGCAATTATATTTGTTGCAATAATGCTTGCAGGGTTATTATATAATTACTGGAGCTTTTTTATTCTATTTTCAATAATACATTTTGGTTGTTGGGTAGAATATCAAAAACTTGTTGGTTTAATTGATAAGGATTATGCTAACATCTCAGCCTTTCATAAATATGCAGTAATGCTTGGTGGTTTTGGTTTTATGATGTGGAATGTGCATTATAAAATGCAACCTTTTGGTTTGCCAGTATCCGAGATTGGAAAATGGATTGTGGTAATTATTGCTGTTGTTTTTCCTGTAAAAGAAATAGTATTCAGCAAAAAAAACAACGCTAAAGTTGTTGCACATTCTTTTTTTGGCTTAGCTTATATTTCATTTAGTTGGGGATTAATGATGAATTTGCGAAATACAGGAATGATGTTTAAAGGTCAAACTTTATTTATTGATTTTGGTTTTACTACACCCATAATTCTCATTGCTTCCATTTGGATAAATGATACAATGGCATATATAGTTGGTTCATTAATAGGCAAAACTCCTCTAACAAAAATTTCTCCTAAAAAAACTTGGGAAGGAACTGTTGGTGGGGCGATTTTGGCAATTGTGGTTGTTAGTATCTTATATAATTTGTTTGTAGATAAGAATAATACAATTAAAGTAATAGGCATTGCTGCAATTGCTGCAATCATTGGCACGTTGGGTGATTTGCTTGAAAGCAAATTAAAAAGATTAGCTAACGTAAAAGATAGTGGTAGTTTTATGCCTGGCCACGGTGGTTTTTTGGATAGATTTGATTCTTTACTTTTAGCAACACCTTTTGTGTGGCTGTTTTTATGGTTTATAAACTAAAAAAGCCACAAAATGAGTGGCTTTTGTGGAGAATAGCGGTCTCGAACCGCTGACCTTTTGCATGCCATGCAAACGCTCTACCAACTGAGCTAATTCCCCTTTTTGCAAATATATAAAAATAGAATCTCAACAAAGTCTTGCATAATAAATTTTATAAATTAAACCTTTAGTTTCATATTCAGTCTCTAAAACAAAAAACATTAAATAACAAATTAAACACAAAATAGTATGAAAACGATTAATTTTAAATGTATGGTTGTTGCCCTAATGTGTTCTCTTGTAACAATCTCTTGTAAAAAAACATCTAATAATGATGTAATTGTTGAGGAAGCGACTCAAGCACGTGTACAAACAGATGATGCTGCTATGGTGGATGGCGAAACAGAAAGTGCTGATGATGATGTTAATAATGTTACTGCAGCTAGTGAAAGGTTTTGTGGTCCAGGTAATGTATTTGGTTCTCCTTTTAACCTAGCCGATGCTACAATAACAACATCAGCACCTGGAACAGCAAGTAAAATAACAATAGTTTACAACGGCAATACAAATCCCAATTCGCCTTGTAGAAAAAGAACAGGAACTATTATTATTGATTTATTAAATGCACCAAAGTGGGTTGATCCTGGTGCTACATTAAAGTATACTTTCATTAATTTTAAGGTAGAGAATACTTGTACCAATCGCTCTGTTACTATTAATGGAGAAAGATTTGTTACTAACGTAAAAGGGGGTAATTTATTTAGATTACGAAACAACTTGGTAGATTCTTTACAACATAAAATAAAAACAGGTTCAGTTGGATTAGAAGCAACATTTACTGATAGCAGCGGAACTAAAACTGCAGTTTGGAATGTTGCTAGAAATACCATCATAAAAAATATTGGAACAACATATTTCTTTACTTCTATGGGTGATACTACCATTGGCAACAGTATTAATACAGAATCGTGGGGTACTACTCGATTTGGAAGTGCATATAAAACAGTTTTTTCTAGTGCTGTAAAAGCAAACACTAATTGTAAACTTTGGAAACCAACTGCTGGCGAGGTGGTTCATTACGTTGGAAACTTTACCTCTACGGTTAAATTGGGTTTAAATGCACTTGGTAATCCAGTTGGATTAAATGATTGTGCTGGGTATTTCAGAGTTACTTGGATGCTTTCAAATGGCACAAATTCAAGCTCATTGGTGCCTTATAAATAACAAATTGGTTAAAAAAATCGAAATAAGAAAAAACTCCCTGCATTTGTAGGGAGTTTTTAATTTGTATCAAGTACACAACTATATTTGCCAATCAAATTATTATATGCAATTTTTATTGAATATAGGTATCAATAATTCGGCTACAAACTATCTGCCAATTGCTATTCAGTTAGTATTTGCAGCTGGATTTGTTGGAACAATGCTAGCTTTATCAGCATTAGTTGGTCCCAAAAGAAGTACAAAAGATAAATTAGCCACTTTTACAAGTGGAATTGAAACTCATGGCGAAGCACGTTCTCCAATGGCAATAAAATATTTTTTAGTTGCCATCTTATTTGTTTTGTTTGATGTTGAGGTGATTTTCTTTTATCCTTATGCAGTAAATTTCAAAACTTTTGCTGCTGACCCTTCAATGGGCTGGAAAACTTTTACAGCAGTTGTAATGTTCGTTGCTTTTTTTGTAGTTGGTTTTATATATGTGATAAAGAAAGGAGCTTTAAAGTGGGAAGATTAAAATAATTTAAAATTTTAAATAATAAATGTTGAATTACTTAAAATTCAACATTCAAATTTCAACATTATTGTATGCGTCCAGTACGTTTTAATATTCATCCAAAAGAAGCAAAGTTAAGCGATAGTTTAACTATGGCAGAGTTGCCTGAAGGTCATACTGGTGAAGGTTTTTTTGCAACGAGCCTTGATAAAGTTGTTGGCTTAGCTCGTAAAAATTCTATTTGGCCATTACCATTTGCAACTAGCTGCTGCGGTATTGAGTTTATGGCAACAATGGGCAGCCATTATGATTTAGCTCGTTTTGGTAGTGAGCGTGTAGGATTTTCCCCACGTCAATGTGATTTATTGATGGTTATGGGAACAATATCCAAAAAAATGGCTCCTGTTTTACGTCAAGTTTATTTGCAAATGGCAGAACCTAGATGGGTAATAGCAGTTGGAGCTTGTGCAAGTAGTGGTGGCATTTTTGATACTTATAGTGTTTTACAAGGAATTGATCAGGTAATTCCTGTTGACGTTTATGTACCAGGTTGTCCACCAAGACCAGAAGCTATAATTGATGGTGTCATGCAAATTCAAGAATTGGTACATAATGAAAGTTTAAGAAGAAGAGGAAGTGAGAAGTATCAAGAATTGATGAATAGCTACGGTATAGAATAAAAGTAAAAACTTAAAAGTCGAAATTTAAAAGTTTAAGTTTTCAACTTTTAAATTTTGAGTTAATAAATTATGTCTTTAACAAACGAAATAATAAAACAAAAATTAACTGAAAAATTTGGCGAATCTGTCTCAAATTTTGAAGAGCAGTTTGAATTTCTTTCTTTTGAAACACCTAAAGAAATGAACTTGAAAGTGTTACAGTTTTTGTATGATGATGAAACATTAGGATTTAGATTTATGACAGATTTGACTGCTGTACATTATCCAAATCAAGTTGGTAGAGAGTTAGCTGTAGTGTATCACTTACATAATCTTACTGCAAATGTGAGACTTCGATACAAGGTTTTTACAGATATCTCAACTCCAGATGTATTCACAGCTTCAAAACTTTTTAGTGCTGCTAATTGGATGGAGAGAGAAACTTATGATTTTTTTGGAGTTAATTTCGTAGGTCACCCTAATTTAAAACGTGTTTTGAATGTAGATGAAATGGATTATTTCCCACTAAGAAAGGAATATCCATTAGAAGATCAAACACGAATTGATAAAGATGATGAAATGTTTGGTAGAGGTTAACTTACTTTACAAAATAATCAAAAAAGAAAACTTGAAATGGAATTTTATAAAAAATATGCAATTATTCTTTTAGCTTCATTGAGTTTAATTTATTGTATTTGTATTTTTTTTGATGTTATTAAATTTGATAGTTTTATAACAACCATTTGTTTTGCAGCTTTCTCTGGTTGGATTTTGCAAGAAGAGTTAAGAAAGTATAAATCTAGTAATAAACAATAATCAAATTTTTGAATTTATTATAATTAAATGTCAGACGTATTACATCATCATATTAAACTTCCTGAAGGTTCTATAGAAAAGCAAACCACAACGCTTAACTTAGGACCTACACATCCTGCAACACACGGCGTGTTTCAAAACATTGTTGAAATGGATGGAGAAAGGATTGTTAGTTCAGAACAAACAGTTGGCTACATTCATCGTGCATTTGAAAAATTGGCAGAGAGAAGACCATTATTTCAAATCACTACTCTAACCGACAGATTGAACTACTGCTCTTCTCCTATTAACAATATGGGTTGGCATTTGACTTGCGAAAAATTATTGAAAGTTGAAACACCAAAACGTGTTGATTATTTGCGTGTAATTATTATGGAATTGGCAAGAATTACAGACCATTTAATTTGTAATTCAATTGTGGGTGTTGATGCTGGTGCTTACACAGGTTTTTTGTATGTAATGCAATACAGAGAGGCCGTGTACGAGATTTATGAAGAAGTTTGTGGTGCAAGATTGACAACCAATATGGGTAGAATTGGGGGATTTGAAAGAAATTTTACTAACGCTGCATTCGAAAAATTAGAAAAGTTTTTAAAGGAATTCCCAAAAGTTTGGAAAGAATTTGAAAATCTTTTCAAACGAAATAGAATTTTCATAGATAGAACAAAAAATACTGGAGCCATTAGTGCTGAAAGGGCTTTGAATTATGGATTTACTGGTCCAAATTTAAGAGCAGCAGGTGTTGATTA
>JBMLRA010000258.1:11788-13561 GCA_049241265.1 Chitinophagaceae bacterium | reverse complement strand
CTTCAACCAATATTTTATAAGCACGTTCACTGATTTCAACTTTACGTTGCATTGTATCTGCTTGTCCTTTTTCGTCGAAAGCCATTACAATAACTGCTGCACCAAAAGCCAAACAAATTTCAGCTTGTTCACGAAATTTATCTTCGCCTTCCTTCATTGAAATTGAATTAACAATGCACTTGCCTTGCACACATTTTAACCCAGCTTCAATAATCTCAAACTTACTGCTGTCAATCATTATAGGGATTTTAGCAATATCTGGTTCGCTTTGCACAAGATTTAAAAAAGTTGTCATCGCCTGCTTGCCATCCAATAAAGCATCATCCATATTTACATCAATTACTTGAGCACCATTTTCTACCTGTTGGCGTGCCACAGATAATGCTTCTTCGTATTGATTATTTAATATAAGTTTTGCAAATTTCTTTGAGCCAGTAACATTGGTTCTTTCACCAACATTCACAAAGTTTGTTTCTGGTCTTACTACAAGTGGCTCTAATCCACTTAATCTAAGAAAAGGTTTAATAACATTCGTTTCTTGCATAGCTGCAAAAATAGGCTACCAAAGGCTTTGATAAATACGATTTTTGAGGTAATTTCTACTTCTTGAACAACTCCATTTGCTTAGGTTGAATATTAAAACTAACACGATGGTACTTACAAACACCAAATTGGTCAATGGCTTTTCTGTGTGTTAATGTGCCATAACCTTTGTTTTTATCCCAGCCATATTCAGGGAATTTTTTATGCAGTTTTTGCATATAATCGTCTCTATATGTTTTAGCCAAAATGCTTGCTGCTGCAATACTTGCAAACTTTCCATCACCTTTTATAATGCAATTATGTGGTATGTTTTTATAAGTAGTAAATCTGTTTCCATCGATTAGTAATAATTGAGGTTTTATAACCAATGCATCTATGGCTTTGTGCATTGCTTTAAATGAAGCCTTAAGAATATTAATTTTATCAATTTCTTTATTATCAACCATTGCAATAGCAAATGATAAGGCATTTTGCTCTATAAAAACTTTTAAATCATTCCTATCCTTTTCCTTAACCTGCTTACTATCGTTTAATAATGGATGATAAAAATCTTTGGACAATACTACAGCTGCTGCAAACACTGGGCCTGCATAGCATCCACGTCCTGCTTCGTCGCAACCTGCTTCTATTAATTTGGGGTGATAAAATTTTTCTAGCACATTGCAATATTATAACTCCAAATAGTTTTTAAATAAATGGGGAATAGAATAATTAAATATGTACTTAAAAACTATTGATTCCTAATTGATGCTATATTATTTGCTTTGCCTTTTCTAAGTCTAATTCATTTTCCCATTTTGCTACAAATACCGTAGCTACTGCATTTCCAATGATATTAGTTAAAGCCCTGCCCTCACTCATAAATCTATCTATACCTAATATTAATGCAATGGCAGCAACAGGAATATGACCAACTGTTGGTAATGTAGCTGCTAAGGTTATAAATCCACTACCTGTAACACCAGCTGCTCCCTTTGAAGTTAATAATAATACTAAAAGCAATGTAATTTGATGGCTTAAATCCAAAGGTGTATTGGTTGCTTGTGCTAAAAACACTGCTGCCATTGTTAAATAAATTGAAGTGCCATCAAGATTAAATGAATATCCAGTAGGAACAACTAAGCCAACAACAGGTTCAGAGCAACCCACTTTTTCTAATTTATTCATTAAACCTGGCAATGCAGCCTCGGATGAAGATGTTCCTAAAACGATTAATAGTTCCTCTTTAAT
>JBMLRA010000258.1:0-11688 GCA_049241265.1 Chitinophagaceae bacterium | reverse complement strand
ATTGCTACAAGCACTTGAACATATAATGTTTTGAAAACCTTCATTTGTTAATAATTTAATTTGTGATATTTTACGTACTCTACTTTTAAAATAGTTACAGCATTCAAAACAATTTATAATACACATAGCGATTGCATCATTTATGCAAGCTTTAAACCACTTGTTGTCACATTCTATTGTGTAGGCAAGCCAACATTAGTATAATCCCACACCCTATCGTTAGTGATTATCCATTGAGAATTAATGGCATCAGTACCTCTTGAAACGTTCCAATCAATCGTTGGGTTTTTTACCGAGGATTTTCTAAAAAAGGTTCTATTGCGAGTGTCCCTTGTTTCTCCTGCAACTGCCCACATAATATTATTTCTTGAACTAGAAGTTCCTTGCGAGTTAACCCTTGCAACAAGTGGGCTTCCAAATACATCAATTATTTTATATTTATTACCGCTTAAATTATAAGCACCTGTTGCGTCTTTTTTGAGAAGTGCTATTGCACTGTTACCACTTAGCTGCAATGGATTACTAGCATTAGCTGCAGTATTGCTTGTTGTACCCCAAGTTGTGTCACCTTTCAGTTTTGTATTATCACATATTGGTGAGGCTATTACATAGCATTTATTCGTGTCAAGTTTTTTATTTAAAGTAATGAAGCTGTTTGATAAAGTGAAGTTAAAATCGCTTAACGTAAAAGTATCCTTTGTGGCAAAATATCCAACAGCATAATCTGTTAAATCAACGGCAGATGCTGTTCCATTAAACAGCTCTACATAATGGTTTCTAAACGTTCCACCATCTGTATTAATAGCAGTAGTAATCTCTGAAATTAACAAATCAGAATTAGGTGTTGCAACAACAGGCACAGGTTCATCAAAAACAATTTTTGATGTGCATCCTGCTAAAAAAAGCAACGTTAAAGAGGTATAAAAAATTACAGATTTCATTTGTATGTTTTTGTTATAATAAAATTTGAACAGCTAGATTACCAACCCACCTTTTAGTAGAAATTGTTGGCGTGTTTTCATCTATATATGTTGTATTAATGCCAATTTTAACAGCATTATTTTTAATGAATTTATTTATACCTAATGTATACCATTGTTGTTGACGCACCAATGAATTACTGAGATTAAATTCTGGAGTTATTGTAGAAAATCTACCATCAACTGCCCAACCATTTTTGCATACATAAGATGATTGTATATTAACTGCACTACCAATATTATAATATGCACTTGCAACATCATTGGTAAGCTTTTTAGTAGCACCAATATTTGTGTATAACTCTTTACCAGCAACAGTTCCTGCTATGTATTCACCAACAAAAGCAAAGCCTTGATATTTGAAAATAATGTCTGCTACTAATTTTCTATAATCTGCAAAATCAGCGGTGCCTGTTTTGTCGTAAATACCTGTGATGGTTGCATTATCTGAGCCAATTGGACTACTCACTTTTGAATTATAGCTTGCTGCTAAACCAAAAGCCAGTTTTGGTTTTCTTTCTCTATAAATATCTTGTGCAATAAAAGCATTGTTTTTTATAAAATCTCCCAAAGGCATAATGTCTATTCTACCACCATATTTGAATCCAACATTAGGTTGTACTGCAAAAAAATTCTGTCCCTCGCCTGTAGTAATGGAAACGGATGGATAAAACCTCCATTTTTTTACACTAAAATTTGTTTCAAAAAAAACACCTCCTTCTCGTGATGAGCCTACAAAAGTTTGCATTAATCCACCATATACAGAACCATCATTTGACTTGCCAGCTTGGGTTTGCCCCATAACTTGAGCATATCTTTCATCTGCCATAGCCAATCTGTTGTTAGTATTTGTTTGCCTTTGCCCTACTGTTAATTTTGCTTTTTTGTTCCACATCGAAAAGCCTAGCCAGCCTTCTAAAATTGGGGTTGTGCTTGTAAAATCTGTTACAATACCCAATGACATTTTATCTTTTAACCCTGTTACATTAAAAGATAATCTTGCTAAATTCAAAGACAATCTATTCGTTTTTGAGTTCGTATTAGCTGAGTCAAAGCGATTATATTGAAAGCCGGTTTGAACTGTACTTAATAAATTAAATTTTGTTTTTTCGGTTTTACCGATATTAATGTACAATCCCTCACCATTAACATACATTAGTGATGAGTCGTTTGCTGTGGTATTTTGTGCCATTGCTGCACCACAAAAAAGGAGCAACTTAGCTGTAATAAGTAATGTTGTTTTTCTAATCATTTTATATAATTTACAGTTGAACTGTGAACATTAATTGTGTGTAATAAATGCCGTTTTGCGTAGTTGTTTTAAGTGCGTTTTGTAATTCGTCGAAACTTATTTGAAATTGAATCTTACAATTATGATTGGCTAAATATTTTGAGAAAACTAAATCGTAGAATTTATTATAGTCTGCAAAATTTGCCGAAATGGTGTTACTATTTAAGTTGGTGAAACGAAATCCAACAGCAAAGTCAGATGGGAAAACATAGCCAGCTTGCATATTAAGACCAGTACCAAGATTTAGGCGTGATAATACAATATTGGTTGTTTGTGCTGCTGTTTGTGCTGTGCTGTATGTGTTAAATGTTCCATTCAATCTATACTCTCCTTTAATATTATCTGGCACAGTTGCTTGTGTTGTAAACAAACTACCCATTGAATAAAATCCTTTGTACTTAAATAAATAATCAACACCCAATTTTGTGTATTTTGGTAATAGAATATTTTGCTGCAAAGTATCTGCATATATAAAGCGACCACCATTTGTTCCTGAAGCTGATGAGGCACCATCGTTATAACTTGCTATAACACCAATTACAAGTTTTGCTTTTCTTTCTCTTTGCAAATCATCCATATAAAATTCACCACCACTTGTAAAAGCACCAAACGGCAAATAATCTAAACGAATCCCATATTTAAACCCACCAAAGTTTTTTTGCAGTGCAGATCTGCTATCGCCTGTAGTAATAGAAGCATATGGCTTTAGCAAATGATTGCCACCCAATTTATAATTGCCTTTGTAGCGAATACCATAATCAAAAATCGCATCAAATGAAGCTGATACAGCACTTCTATCTACAAATCCTAAACTTTCGCCCTCAATTCTTGTTTCCCTTGAATCAATATAATCTGCTCTTAATCCAATGTTAAAAACGTGCTTTCTATTGGGTCTGTACTCTATATAAGCCTCTTGCAAAGTGGTATTAAAAGTTCTAACACCAGTTGTTGTGCTTTGATAATTTGCCGGAAGATTAACACGCATTACTGTGCTTAGCTTTTTATCGAAAAGGTTGCTTACTAACGTCAATCTTGCTCGAGCTATATTGAAGCCTGAAGTTGCATTTGAAAGATTTTTAAATGCAGAACTAAATGTGTATAACGTTTGCAAACTCTGTGAAACATTAAAATTACCATTTGTTGAACGAAGTGTAATTCCATCTCCGAAAGAGTAACTTTTTTTTAACTTCAAAAAATGAATAGCACCAATAGGTTCAGAAAAACTTTCAGAGCTATCTTGTTTGTTATATCGTTCTTCATCTTGTGCTAATAGTGCATTGCATATTAACAAACAAGTAGCAACAAATAGTAATTTTAATTTGAAGTGCATTTAATTTTGTTGTGTTATTGAATGTTCATAAAAAAATTGGCAAAAGCAAACTTGCTCATCTCTCCATTTGAGTGCCCTACATTAGGAACAAAAATTTCTGTCCAGTTAAATGGCAATTGCAACTCGGTTGCTTTGTTTTTTGAACAAGTAAAATAATATTTACCACGATCAAAACGTGTTTTGCCTTGAGCATCAGCTTCAGCGGATACATTAAAATCTTTACTATCTCTATCGATATCTGCTGTGCCTAACAACACAAATAATTTTGTTGAGAAAAGGCTCCGCAAATTAGAACTATCAATAGGCGATTTTTTTAAACCAAAAGGGAAATCAACTTTATAATCAGTAGCTGTGTACCAACCCGAATTGGCTATTGCAGCTTTAACAACTTTATTTTGTTTTACAAACATTAAAAACCTATGCACAAATTGGGCACCTCCAGAATGACCATATAAATAGTAGCTTTTACAACTGCTTTGGGTTTGCTTTACAACGCTATCAAATAGGGGTTCTATAATTGAAAAACTCCAATCTTCTTCTTTGTTATACTTTCCAGTTTTTTTATTGTATGTGTTGCCCAAATTATAGCCTTCTAATCCAGGATAATCTTCTTTATCAAACTCAGGTGCAATAATTTTACAGCCAAATAAAGTTGCAGCATTCATTGCGTCATCTATATAAGCAGATGCGTCTCTATGTGCACCATGCATTAATACCACAATTGGCATACTATCAACATTGGCTTTTGGACTAAAATAAAATACTTTTAAAGGGCTTTTTAATTTGCCACCATTATTAAAATAAAATACTTGCTTACCAACACTTGCCCTACTTATTTGTGTATTTGCATTAGTAAAATGAAATAAGGTAAATAGTAAAAAAAATAATTTATGCAACATCTTCAACAGATTTTTAAATTAGTTTACTAATATTTTTTTGGTGCTATTAATGCTGCCATCGCTACTAAGCAAATTCAATAAATAAAAGCCTTTTGTAATAGTTGCTGGTAACTGCAACAACATATTATGATTGATGTTGTTAATGTTGATTGTTTTTTCAAAAATGGTTTCGCCTTTAATGTTTTTAAGTGAAATATTGTATTGGTTGGCTTTTACATTTTTAAAACTAATGTTTACTAACTTATTGATTATTGGGTTAGGGTAGATGCTCCAATCATCAATTGATATTTTGTTGAATTTTACCAAAACAACTTCTGATAAACTTGTTTTTCCATCTGCATCTACATTCTCTAATCTATAGTATAAGTTGCTTTCTGGAGCATTTGCATCAATAAATTGATATGTAAATGTTGTAGAGGGGTTTACCTTACCAATAGTTTCAAAATTTTGCCCATTGTTAGAGCGTTGAATATTAAAATGGCTGTTATTTTTCTCGCTGGTTGTAGCCCAATTTAAATGAACATTTTTCTCTATTCTATTAGCCGAAAAGTTATTGAGTTTAACAGGAGTAACGATAATTGAATCGATTACCCCATCTGTAAAATTTTGTGCGTAATTAGATGTACTAAAAGCAATAAAAACAAGAATGGCAACTGCTTTTTTATAATGATTTACATGTTTTTTCATATAATTATTTTAGATATAAAGTTTATTTTTTTATTATGATTTCTAAACGATTTTCTCCTACACTAGATGCTATTGCAGGATTGATAGTTAAGTGGTAAACTGCATCTTTTTCAATCGATACATATTTATTTAACAGCTTATCGTGTAGGATTAGTTTTACAGAGTTTTCAATATTAAAATCGCTCACTTTTAATGTGTAGGTTTCGATACCATTAGCTTTTGGCAAATCAATTCCAAGTGGTATAGTTACTGTGTTTAAGTTTCTATAATCAGCTGCTAACTTTTGTTTGTCAGAACTTAAAGCATAAATATTTAATCCATTATTCATCAATTTAACAGCATCTGTTTTGTCATCGAATTTTTCAGAATAATTATTTCCAAAATTCAAATTCAAATTATCATACATCTCACCGTCTTTCTGTGCTTGTATTTCTATATGATTCTTTATGGGTGCATTTCTAAATAAAGTAGGGCAGGTGGTGCAGCTCGACTTATTATTTTCATTAAAAATTAACTCTGTTGCAGCTGTTGCTTTTACAAAAAAAGCACTGTAAGCTGGTAATATATAATTGGCTGGAATTGGATTTACCGTTATATAACTTCCTGTTTGTGGATTACGTAAATAAATACTAGTGCCAATATTACTAGTAGCATTTAATACAGCACCAATGTTAACAGGTGAAGGATAGGGATTGCCAACTAAATTAAATCCTGCTGTAGCTCCAGTTCCTCCAGTAACAAGCTTAATTGTATCTGGTCCAAAATTTACAGTGCCAGTCATATCAATTGTTGTAGCGTTAGGAATTGTGTCAAAACCATTTAGTGTATTCGATTGGTTTTTTCTACCTCTTATCAAAACTCTTATTCCAGAGCCTGCCTTCCAACTTCGAGTTGTATCGTCTATAAAAGCTTTCCAGCCAGCATCATTAGTTGCATCCCCATCTGCTGTTGCTGTATTAAATAAGTACGCACTTGGATTATTGGTTGAAGTAGGAGTAAGACCATAACCTGTAGTTTGTCCAGTACTTAAGCTTGTCCCTGCTGTATTTCCTGTTACATCTATATCATCTGTAAGCATTCCCAAGCTTCTAGATGTAGTGAATGGATGGCTTAAAAAACGATATTTTCTAAACCCGGCAGGAAAATATTGTTGCACCGTTACATCTCCAACAATACTTGCACCATCAACCATTGTTGCTATGGAAGCTGTTCCTGTAGCATCAGACTGCAATGTAAACCTACCTGTAGTGGTGGGTGTTGGAAAAGCTGTTGCAGAATTAATTACAAGTTTAGCACCAGGTTTTAAAGTAATATTTTGTGTAGTAGGTGTAACTATTGTACCTGGCATATTAACAATTAAGCTGCCAGCAACAGTAGTAGTACCCGAACCAAATGTTTTATTACTAGCAACAGCAAAGTTTGATAAAACCAAATTGTAATAATTAAGCGATTCAATAGTTTGGTTGCCAGATTGATTGTTTGTACCCCTATAAAATTCTATTGTAGAAACAGGACCAAGGGTAAAATTTGGTGGAATGGTTGAATCTTGATACAAAAGTGTGCCATTTGTAGAAACAGGGACTACCGGTATAGCTACTTTAGTGCTGTATAAACCACCACTTCGACCAGCTTTGAAAGTACCATTAATTACAACACTACCACCACTAGAAATTGCTATGAAATTACTAGAAGAGCCTATTGGACCAGATAAAGTTGAACCAGCCTCTACAAACAAATTTTTAGTTGTAAGAGATGCTGCACCCATATTGACATTGGCATTATTTATTAATTTAATGCTTCCAAAAGTGCTTGCTGATGATGATGTTATTGTAGCACCATCAAATACAATTTCTAAGCTAGTATCTGCAATTGCACCTAACGATAAAACTGTATTATTTTGATAAACGATTTTTTGATTTCCGCTAGATGGTAACGATACAGAAATTGTTCTAGCTTTATTTACAGTTAATGCTGCACCAGAAGCTATTGTAAATACAATAGGTGGGGTAGGTGTTGCTGGATTTCCAATTGCAACGCTATCACCACCAGCATTTCCAAAATTAGAGTTGCCAACATTCCAAATACCATTTAATGTAACAGCAGCTGTGTTTTGAATAATGAAAAGCCTACCGCCACTTGTAAAATCAGCTAAAGTGCCGCCAGTACCATTGGTGTTTGTTCCCCAACTAGCAACGTTATTCAACGCTCCTGCACCATTGTAATACCATTTAGTTTGAGCAAATGATTCGCTTGAGAAAAAGGAAAATGTGAATAGTAATAAAATTAGAGCAGGCTTAAAAAAACAGTAGACGCCTCCTTTAGAAGAAAATGTACTTTTCATATATGGCAATTGTTAAATTAGTACACAAATCTACACATCCCAAACTTGAAAAAAAAATATACCCCTTCGGAATAGATATTTAATATATTTGTTTTTTCCGAAATCAATTTTTTAAATTTCGGAATTTACAAATGATTATTTAACAATCTATTATGAAAGTTTTAAAAAGTGGCAAAGAAGAGATTGTTTACCTACTTTCTAAAGTAATAGAAAAGTATAAATCAGAAACCGGACAGGAAATAGTTCAAAACACAAATAGAAAGAATTACGAGGTTTTAGCAATTTTACTTAGTGATATTAGTAATAAGTTGCCACAAACCTGGGAAGAATTAGGCACAGAACAGTATGCCGACGATGAAAATAAAAGTGCTCAAACATATCCCTACAGGAAATATGACATTACTGGTGGGCAAATTAAAGATGCACTTAACGGAATTGTAGCTCACCCAAGATCTTTTTTAGTAGATGCTTGTTACATATACCTTTATGGTATTGGTAGAAAAAAATACGAGCAAAATCCAACTGACGAGAACCTGTTATAT
Organism: Chitinophagaceae bacterium; assembly: GCA_049241265.1. Classification (GTDB taxonomy): domain Bacteria; phylum Bacteroidota; class Bacteroidia; order Chitinophagales; family Chitinophagaceae; genus CAIVPM01. Next base: position 3,618 of record JBMLRA010000258.1, on the reverse strand, counting down.
AATCATCAAAACAACAGTTCGAATCAAGAGTTTTCTGCTACCGTACAAAATACAAATACAGAAGCTGATGTTGCTACAATTGAAAAGTTGTACAAGAAAAGAATGAGTGTTGCTAGAATTGCAATATTTACTTTGTTTATTATTGTTATTGCTTTATGCTATACCAATTTTGCTACCTCAAATCATTGGAAAACAGTTAAAAACGATTTGAATTTACTACCATATCAACCTACTAAAGCCGAAATTGACAGCCTAGAGGGTGTTTGGTTATGTTACACAGGTTCTCCACAAGCTCGTATTTCGGATCCAGCAAGATATCATAAAGTAGTACCAAACTTAATTAATATAGAATATAAAAATGGTTATTTTATATATAACAGATATGGAGCTAGCTTCAATCATATAGGCTATATGCAATTTGAATCGCCAGGTATTGTTTCTGTATATTCTAGAATAAAAAATAATAGCAACTTAACAGAATCTCCAAGGCATTCATTATTAAATCTTTATACAAGTAGCAAGTATTTAGCTGCAATTTCTGCATCTTGGAATTTTGATGTTGGCGAAAGAAATAAAATAATTGGCATTAGAGAAATTTACATCAAATTAGGCAAAGGAGGCACTGTAACAGAAGTAATTAACGAGGTAGAAAATGCTAGCTGTAATTGCAAGCTAATTAAATGGCAGCAGCCCAATAGTAAAATAAGAAAAATTTATTTAAAGAATGAGCTTTTAGACTCGGTTCATAACGACTATTTGAAACAACTTATTGATGAAAAAAGTATTCTAGAGAACATTCCCCAAGATAATCTTATCATATTTAAAGACAGCATTGTTTATCACAGCTTGAGAAATAACTAGTTAATATCTTTTCTTATTGTAAAATAATTTAATAGCAGTTTGGGATATTTATTTCAGCATACTTATTTCACAACTATTTTATAATCAATAAAATTTATTGTAAAAATCGTTCTTAATGATTCTTTTCTGAAACCTAATTTTTTTGTGTTACCTGATATTTAAACACTATCGATATCCTCTTTTTACAATACGAAAACGATTTCCGAAAGTTTTAAATTCATTCCGAAACTGCAATAAAAATTTGTAAATTATTTTGTTAGGTTAAAATTATCTTAACTACTACCATTGGTATTACTTCGCCCACTAACAAAATTGCACGTATGAAAAATAATTTCAACAAAATTCTAGTGTTATTATGCTTTTGCATTTCCTTGGCATCAATAACAAAAGTTTCAGCACAAACTCTATGGTATTACAAAGGCACTGGTGCATTAAACAGTACCAGCAGTTGGACGCTCAACTCTAATGGCACAGACAATGGTACACTTTCAGATTTTACTAGCGGTGGTAGGTATTTTATAATTCAAAATACTACTGCTGCAACTTTAAGTGGTGTATGGAACATTGGGACAACCAACTTTGCAGCTCAAGGTGGGGACAGTCTTATTATTGGCAATCCCACAACAGCATCGGCACCCATCACATTAACGATGTCGTCTGGGTCTGCTCTTACTGTAAATAGAAGTAGAACTATTTCTGTTTCAGTTCCTTCAACAGGAAATCACAAAATAATTTACCAAAACGGCACAGCTATTTCATTTGGTACAATAAACGATCCCAATTTGGAAATAGTTTATGATGGTAATACGCTTACATCTGTTACTACCCAATCTTTTGGGAATGTTAGTTTAATTAACAATGCCAATATTGATTTATCTGGTTCAAATGCAAAATTTAAAAACTTAACAGTTGATGCTGGCTCTATTTTAGCTGGTCCAATAGGGGCATCCTCAAACTTTATAGGTATTCGTGCTGGCGGTGCTGTTATTATTAATGGAACATTTAAAGCAGGAAGAACTGGTGGTTTAGCAACAACATCAAGTGTAAATGTTTTTCCTGTTACTTTAAACGTAACGGGTGCTAGTACTACTACCACAAACTCAAGTGCTGCAGTTAATGCTAGTACTACCGGATTAACAAGAACCGTAACTTGTACTAGTACTTCAGGACTAACTGTTGGAGCAATTATTTCAGTAGCATCTGGTACTGGTGCTTTTCCTGCTGGAACATTTGTTAGATCTATTACCAATGCCACAACTTTCGTAGCTTCTGTCCCAGCCACAACTCAACTAAGTGGTGCAACTATTTCTGCCACTTTACATTCATTGCCTTGCTTGTCAAGTGCAGGAGTTACTGTTGGTGGAACTGTAGCTAAAGTTAGTGGAACAGGCGTATATGCTGGTTCAACTGTAGTTACAGGTTTACCTAATGGCACATCAATTGCTACATCGGCTGCACCAACTACAAATTTTGTAAATGGTGCTACACTTTCTGTTTCCTTTACAGCAGCAACAAGTTGGTCAACCTTAGTTTTTGAAGATTTGGTACCTAACATAACTTTAGGTTCAAACTCTACTATTGAATTTAACAGAGGAACTAGTGGACAAACAGCAGCACAATCTATTGATACTTTATCTTATGCCAACATTATCTTATCTAACTCTGGCGTTGCAAGCAACAAAACTTTCATTGCTGGTACTATTAATGTTTCAGGGAGTTTTACAGTTAATAATTTGTTGGGTAACATTTCTCAACCTTCTAACACAACTATTAACTTTACAGGTTCTTCGGCTCAAACTATTCCAAGCCAATTAACTACTTTTTCTGTTTTAGGTATTAGTGGTGGAACCAAAACAACAAGTGGTAATATCTCTGTTACTTCATCACTCAATTTAACAAGTGGTGTTTTAGCAACAAGAAGTGTTGATACTGTAACAGTAACTTCGGCAGGCACTGTTGCTAGAACTTCTGGTTGGGTAAATGGTAATTTAAGTAGAAATTTAAGTGCTGGTTCAAGCGTTACTCGTGTGTTTCACATTGGCGATGCAACAAATTATACTCCATTGAGTCTAACGTTTGCTACTGTAAGCACAACAGGTATTTTAACAGCATCAACAGCTACACCAATTTCTAGTGTAGCTAATTACAGCACAGCACCAGTAAGTACTACTGCTTATGTTAATCGTTATTGGAATTTATCAAAACCAACATCAAGTGCTTTTGCATTCACAGGAACTTATGATGCAGCAATAACCTATGTTGCAGGAGATTTAATTGGTGGTGCAACTGGTGCATCACTTTTAGCAGCAAGGTTTACAGGTGGTTGGACAAAAACAGCAACAACAAATTCTAGTAATACAAATACAGCAACTGCACAAACAGCTCTTGGTAATTTTATTTTAGCGAATGATTGTATCACTGTTACTCCATCAGTTTCTATTGCAGCAACTAGCACTACATTCTGCACGGGTAGCTCAAATACATTTACAGCAACTCCTACAAATGGAGGTCCTTCACCATCATACCAATGGAAAAGAAATGGTAACAATATTGGCAACAATAGCAACACCCTAATTTTATCGAACAATGATGTTAATAATGGAGATGTTATTACTTGTGAATTGACTGCAAATAATGTTTGCCAAACAACAGCAACTGCTACAAGCAACAGTCTTACATTAGCTGTTGGAGGTACAGTTACACCATCAATTTCTATAACTACAGCTAGTACAACAGTGTGTAGTGGTAGCAATGTTA
>JBMLRA010000257.1:0-16850 GCA_049241265.1 Chitinophagaceae bacterium | reverse complement strand
CCAGCTTTTGCAAAATTTGACCAAGTATTTGTATTAATTTTAATAGCAAAAATGCTGCAAGTAGGCATATCGTCAATTTGAGTTTTAGTCAACTCGTTTACAAAATCAGTAATACCAGGGTTGTGAGAAAAAACAGCAGCACTGTTATAGTTGTCGTTAAAATCTGAAATTGTTTTGAAAAAAATATTTGGCATTGCGTGATATAATTCACTCACTTTTAAAATATCATTTTCGGTTTTTTTATATGCTTCTGCAAAATAGGTAGCTGTTGTAAATGCTCTTTTAGCAGTGCTCGACACAAATAAGTCAATGTTAATATTTCTATCTAATAATTTATTTGCCATTATAGGTGCATCCCTATGCCCACGATTATTTAGCGTTCTATCAAAATCGTTTAGCACACCAATATCCCAACTGCTTTTTGCATGGCGTATAATGAATAACTGTTTCATATTGTTTGTAAAAGTAAAAAACAATATTTCAAAAAAACAACAATAATTAACTTTGCAATATGCTTTTACATATTCATCCCGATAACCCCAACCCAAGAAACGTAAAAACGGTTGTAGAGTGTTTGCTTGATGGTGGTGTTATTATTTATCCAACAGATACAATTTATGGATTGGGTTGTGACATTTTTCAACACAAAGCCATTGAAAGAATTTGTAGAATAAAAAATATAGATGTTGCTAAAGCTAATCTAAGTTTTGTGTGCTACGACCTTAGTGATTTAAGCAAATACACCAAAAGTATTTCTACACCTTTATATAGATTGCTTAAAGAGTATTTGCCTGGACCCTATACTTTTATTTTGCCAGCTAGTAAAGACGTGCCCAAAATATTGCATAGCAAAAAAAATACAATTGGTTTGCGTGTACCCAATAATAATATAGCAAATACTATTGTTAGAGATTTAGGTCATCCCATTCTTTCAGCATCATTACCTGGCGAAATGGTTGAAGAATATACTGACCCAGAATTGATGTTTGAAAACTTTAAAAACCTTGTAGATATTGTGATTGATGGTGGTATTGGTGGTTTTATTCCATCTACAATTGTAGATTGCACAAAAGATGAATATGAAGTTGTTAGGTTGGGTGCTGGCGAATGGAACGAATAATTTTTAGCGAATTTGCTCTCAAAAAAATGGCTGAATAAACAGATCTCTCTGCTTTTTCAGCCATTTGTGTTAGTCGTTTTATTAACCTTTTACCATTTCACCTCAACTTTTACAGCCATTTTTTTAACAGTAACAGGAATGGCTAAAGTATTATTTTCAAAAATAAAATTTTTAATAACCCTTCCATTTATTAAAACAGTTTTGGGATTGCTAGATATTGTTGGTATGGTTAAACTAATGTTTCTTTCTACAGGTTTATTTTTATAAACTCCATTATTACTTTGAATTGAAATTGCAAGAGCTTTTTCTGTTTTTCCAGCTGTACTGAATTTAATTAATTCAAATTGATTTTGTGCTATAGCATTTTTGTTTTCACCATCGTCATCATACATCTCATAACTAGATTTTATTGTTGAGGGTATGTAATAAACTTTCAAATTTTTTCTGTCTATTTCACTTGTATTTTCTCCATTGCAATAGTATTGAGGAATGAAGCTACCAGATTTATAAAACAATGGCTTTTTATACTCAGTAACATCTATGTTCATAAAAGATTTTCCTGTATATAATTTGTTTGTTTCAACATCGTACCAATCGCCTTCGGGCAAGTAAACATTTCTATTGTTTTCGTTTCTTTTTAATACAGGAGCTACCAAAACATTGTCTCCAAACAAGTATTCATTTTCGGTTTTAATAGCATTGGTATCTGTTGAGTAATTATATAATAAAGGTTTTACCAATGGCTCAGCAAATTTAGTTTGCCTGTAAGCTAGTGTGTAGATATAAGGCAGCATTCTATATCTTTCTAAAACAACTTTTTTGGCTTCACTTTTAAAAGGTTCTTCCATTAATGCAGCTTCGCTTGGAAAGCTAGCAGCTTTTAAATCGTGTTCATAAAGTGCTGTTCCATGTGGTCTAAAAATGGGAGTATATGCTGCGAATTGTAGCCATCTAACATACAATTCTCCCTCATCGTCGCCACCAGCAAATCCACCAGCATCAGCGTGTATATATGGTATGCCGCACATACTCATACCCAACATTACTGGCAATTGTGCTTGCAAACCACTCCAATTTCTACCAACATCGCCACTCCAAGGGAAAATACTATAACGTTGGCTACCTGCAAATCCACTTCTGTTTAAATGAAATAGCCTTTGAGTAGGATACTCTTTTGCATAATTTTCAAACAACATTTTGTTCCAATAATGGCCATAAATATTGTGTACCTCATTTGCCAAAACCATTTTATCAACGCCTAAGTCTTTTAAGTTGTGGTACATATTTTCAGGATGACTTTCTGGCTCTCCCAGATCTGTCCACCAAGCGGTAACCCCATTTTTAATTTGCTTTTTATAGTGCTTATTCCAAATCCATTGACCAGCATCTTTTCTAAAAATATCTAGTAAACCGCCCTTGCCAAAATAAAATTCTTGCAACACAAATGAATTATCAGAAACATCTTTAGCCTGAAACTCTAAAGATTCGTTGTAGGTATTGGTGTTTTGTAGAATATATGGCTCTGTAATAAGCGTTGTAATAATATTTTGCTTTTTAAAATCAGCCATCATTTTATTTGGATTGGGCCATTTTTCAGTGTTAACCCAATCTAAATTTCCCAACGAACCTTTAATACTATCGCCAAACCAAAACAAATCGAAAATGATGGCATCTAAAGGAATTTTTTCATCCTTCATTTTTTTTACAATTGTAGTTGCTTGTTCTTGACTTGTGTATCCAAAACGGCTCATTAAATTGCCTAAAGCCCAACGTGGGGGCAAGGGCTGTGTACCAGTAAGTTTGTGATAAGATGATAGAATTTCTTGATAAGTTTTACCATAAATAATAAAAACATTTATTTCACCCGATTCAAACGCTATTTCAAAAACATTTCTATCTTTTTTGCCAATGTCTGCATATCCTTTAGACCCATTATCAAAAAAAAGTCCATAACCTTTATTGCTAATAAAAAAAGGAACAGCGTAGTTTAAATTTTCTGCACCCACGCCATAGGCATAATTAGCACGATTATATAAATCTAAACGATAACCCTTTCTGTTAAGTGGTAAAGCTCGTTCGCCACCACCAAAAAAGGCTTCTCCCTTTTTTATTCCGAAGCTGATTCCACGGCTACCATCCTCTGTAAAAACAGGTGAAAATGTAAAATTACCGTTACTGATAGCTATAGTAGCATCGTCATAATTTATTTTATATGTAGCCTTGTACATAGCTTGTGGCTTGGCAATAACGGCATTAGTTACATTAAAATCTTTTCCGTATTCAAATGGATGATAGGTAATTTTAATTATGTTCTCGCTATATGAAACAACCTCCCAGTTTGCATTTCTTTGAGAAAAACTATTTTGACAGCTAGCAATTAATACAAAAAAAATGAGTAACAATTTTGCAAAAAACTTATTCATAATAACAATGTTTGAGAATGAGTAACAAATATGAAAACAAAGCAGCAGAAAATGCTTAAATCATTGAAACTATTTTATTGTAAACCGCTCTTAAATAAAAAAGCCATTGACGACAACTCAATGGCTTTGTATAAATTTATGTTTCCATTTCTACATTCGTGCTTTTAAAAAAGCAATAGCTAATTGATATGCTTTTTCTGTATACTCCTTATTAAAACTAGGGTTAGATGGATTGGCAAAACCGTGACCAGCCTCAAATCTATATAAGTTTAACTTTATACCAGCGGTTTTCATATTGTTTTCAAAATTGTTTACAACCTCTTGAGAAATACCTTTGTCCTGATTGCCAAAAAATCCAATAACATCGCAATTGATAGTTTTTAATCTTGCTATATCAGTTTCTGGTCTGCCATAATACATTACACAACCCTTTGCTTGTTTGCCAGCAAGTATTGTAGATTGCAAACTCCAACCACCACCAAAACACCAACCCACAGTATAAATTTCAGCTTTTTTGCCAGCATAAGCTATAGCAGCATTTACAATAGTTTCTAATCTCTCTTTTTTTGCACTGCTCATATATAACATTGCACTATCTGGTGTTGTAGCAATTTTACCATCATACATATCTATTGCTAAAACGTTTACATTATCTAAATCTCCATAAAACTTATCTGCTTCTCTTTTAATATGGTCATTCAAACCCCACCATTCTTGAATTACAAATAACCATTTATCACTCTTGTTTCTACTTTTAATAAAATAGCCTTTTGCTGTAGAGCCGTTAGCAGCAGTAAACTCTATAACTTTCCCTTTTTGGTTTTCTAACTTATAGTTTAATGGTTTAGGATGCAGTGCAGCAAAACCCGGTTTTAATGCATCTAAAGAAATCATTTCTCTGGTTTCTACATTAAAACAACTAACATAACATTCTGGAGTTAATGGCTTTGGAGCTTCTTTTTTTGAAGTGTAGCTAAATAGTAGAGCTGTTGAAAATGCTAAGACAGCAATAAGCAGTAATTTTTTCATTGTTTTAATTTCATTGTGAAGTTAAATGCTATTCTTTTGTCATCAATAATCATATTAGTTTTTTTCTCTTCTCAAAAACTCCAAAATTCAATTCATTTCCAAATCATCCTCTAAATTTACACAGTAATTGTTTTTATGAAATTATTGAGATTGTTTATTGCAATTGTTTTTATTGGTTTTTCAGGCAGTGTTTTTGCTCAGTTTAGAAAATACTCCAATGAATTTTTAAATATTGGTGCAGGTGCAAGAGCTTTGGGAATGGGTGGTGCACAAATAGTTTCTGTTAGCGATGGAACTGCTGGTTATTGGAATCCTGCGGGTTTAATGTTTGTAAAAGACAATCCAAATTTAGCCATAATGCACGCCGAATATTTTGCAGGTATTGGTAAATATGATTTTGGAGGCTTGGCTCTTCCTTCTAAAAATGGTAATAAAGTTTTGGGCATTAGCTTTATGCGTTTTGCGGTTGACGATATTCCTAATACATTATATCTAGTGAATCCCGATGGCTCAGTTGACTATAACAATATTTCTACATTTTCATCTGCCGATTATGCTGTGCTGCTTTCATATTCTCAATTAATAAAAAAAACAGACAAAGAATTATTAACTGTAGGAGGTAATGTAAAAATTATAAGAAGACAAGTAGGAAGTTTTGCAAGTGCCTGGGGTTTTGGATTAGATTTTGGAGCGATGTATCATACTAATAAATGGAAATTTGCTGCTGTTTTAAGAGATGCTACCACAACATTTAACGCTTGGAGTTTCACGTTTACAGATAGGGAAAAAGAGGTTTTGTATTTAACTAAAAATGATATTCCTGTAAAAAGTACAGAACTTACAGCACCAAGATTGATATTAGGTGCAGGAAAAGATTTTAAAATAAATGACAAATTGAATTTATATGCCGAGGCAAATTTGCATTTAACTTTTGATGGAAAAAGAAATGCTTTAGTAAGCTCAAGTATTTTAAACATTGACCCCAATATTGGTATAGAAGCTGCTTATGATAAAACCATTTTTGTTCGTGCAGGCATATCCAATTTTCAGCAAGGATTAAGCGATGGCGATACTACCAATCAAAAAAAAGTGTGGATTTATCAGCCAAGTTTAGGAGCGGGATTTAAGCTTAGTAATGTTGGCATAGATTATGCATTTACCAATCTTGCAAATCAGCAAAACCCATTATATACACACGTATTTTCGTTAAAAGTTGATTTGGTGAATAATAATATCAACACGAAGAAAAAAAGAAAATAAAGCGTTGTTAAAACATTTTAACAATGCATTTTGTAAGCAAATAAATCATCAATCGTAATTAACAATAAGCTGCTTCTTTGCAGCATTAAATAATAAATATGAAAAAAACAATCAAATCTCTTTTAGTTTTTAATTTTTTAGTTTTCAGTTTTTCTTTTCTGAATGCTCAACCAAAAGATCCTGTTGTATGGACTTATGAAGCAAAGAAAAAAGATGATAAAACGTACGATTTAGTGATTACTGCAACATTGCCAAAGCCTTGGCATATTTATTCTCAAAATTCTGGTGCCGATGGTCCAATTCCAACAGCAATTACATTTAATGCCAATCCATTAATTATAAAAGATGGCAAGGTAAAAGAGACGGGAAAGCTGATAAAAGCATACGATGAAAATTTTAAAACGAATGTTTTGTCTTATGCCGATAAAGTTGTTTTTACCCAAACCATCAAACTAAAAACAAAAGCAAAAACAAGTGTTACTGGTACTGTTGATTATATGGTTTGTAACGATGAAAAATGTTTGCCACCAACTAAAAAAACATTTACAATTAAGTTATAGGTACTCACCACATAGGCACATAGAAACATAGTTTTTTAAATAAAAATTATTTTATGTGCCTATTCTATTTAAATGTGTTTGTTAAAATAATTTCTCTCGAGATGAAAAAAATATTCTTACCACTTTTTACTTTCTGCTTTTCACTTTTTGCATTTTCTCAAGATAGTTTGGTGTGGAAGATTGCAGCAAAAAAAATAGCTGATTCAACGTATCAAATTTCAGCTAAAACAAGTGTTACAAATGGATGGCATTTGTATGGTGATAATGCAAGCATTGAAGAGTTGAAAGAATCTGATGTTAAATTCATTTTTCAGTTAGAGAACATAAAACCTATAAATACACTTTCGTTTAACAAGAAACCAGAAGTTATTAAAGATGTTCTTTTTGAAAATAAAAACGTAAACGTTTACACAAGTGAAATAGAAGTAAAACAAGATATTAAAATAAATGGCTTTATACCAGCAACTGCAAAGTTGAGTATTAATGGTTTTATTGGTAAAGAAGCAGAATTAATTCCATTGCTAGCAACGGAATATGAAATTGCACTAGAAGGAGGTGTAGCTGCAAACAATGAAAATACTATAAAAAAAACTTCTATAGATGTTGAGCACCCACTAAGCCAATGTGGTGATAAAAAAGCAGAAGGCGGTATTTGGACAATCTTTTTTTTAGGTGTTTTGGGTGGTTTAATTGCATTGCTTACACCTTGCGTTTTTCCAATGATTCCAGTAACTGTTTCTTTCTTTACCAAGCGTTCCAAAACAAAGCAAGAAGGTATTAAGAACGGCTTTTTATATGGCTTTTTTATTTTCTTAATTTATGTTTTGGCAAGCACACCTTTTCACATAATAGGAAATGTGCAACCCGAAATTTTTAATAATATTTCAACCAATCCTTGGTTGAACGTTGCCTTTTTTGCCATTTTTATTTTCTTCTCCATTTCATTTTTTGGATATTTCGAAATCTCTTTACCACACAGCATTGCAGGCAAGGCAGATAGTAAAGGAAGCTTGGGAAGCATCTTTGGAATTTTCTTTATGGCACTAACGCTTGTAATCGTTTCTTTCTCTTGCACAGGTGTTATTTTAGGAACACTTTTAGTAGGCACATCAAGTGGTGGAGCTTGGGCTTTAACTGCAGGAATGGCTGGTTTTGGCGTAGCATTAGGATTACCATTTGCATTGTTTGCCATTTTCCCAAATTGGTTGCAAAGCCTTCCCAAAAGTGGTGGCTGGCTAGATACTGTAAAAAAAGTATTGGCTTTTGTTGAAGTAGCAATGGCACTTAAGTTTTTATCAAATGCAGATTTGGTAGAACATTGGGGTTTGTTAAAGCGTGAAGTGTTTATAGGGTTGTGGTTAGCAGTGGCTATTGGCTTGGCTTTATATGCTTTTGGCATATTACGTTTACCTCACGATTATAAAGGGCAAAAAATTAGTACCGGTAGAAAGATAATTGGATTTGTAGCTATTGCATTAGCTATTTATTTAGTGCCTGGAGTAACCAATAGCAAATATGCAAGCCTTAAGCTTTTAAGTGGATTTCCACCACCATTTAGTTATAGCGTTTATGGAGAAACAAATATTAATAACAAAGGCTTAGAGCCTGATTTTATTAACGATTATGATAAAGCATTGGCTTTAGCAAAGCAACAACACAAACCGTTATTGATAGATTGTACAGGTTGGGCTTGTGTTAATTGCAGAAAAATGGAAGAGAATATTTGGATAGAGCCTAGTGTTTATAAATTTATAAAAGAGAATTTTATTTTGGTGAGTTTATATGTTGATGATAAAGCAAAACTGCCTGTAGATAAAAGAATAATGAACTATAAAACAAATGATGGTAATACTAAAGACATTATAACTATTGGCGATAAATATGCAACGTTTGAATCTGAAAACTTTAATCAGGTGTCACAGCCATTATATGCGATGGTTGATAATAATGAAAAGCTATTGGCTTATCCTATTGGTGCCACTTTTGATGCTGCCAAATATTTAGCTTGGTTGCAATGTGGCAAAAAAACATTTGATGGAAAGTAACTTTTATTTGATTGATGATTTTTGGAAAATATCTACTAGTAAAAGTCTTTGGTTAAACTTATCCATCTACATTTGTTCTTTGTTTTTAAAATAGAAATATGACGCTTTTTGTTACTGGTTTGATGAATGATATGGACGATACAGATTTGAGAGAAATGTTTGAGCTATATGGCGATGTAAAATCTGCTAAAGTAGTGATGGATAGAAACACTGGTAAAAGCCGTGGTTTTGGCTTTGTAGATATGCCTAATGATGCAGATGCAATTACTGTAATTGGTTTATTAAATGGCAAAAAATTGGGTGGCAAATTAATGAGCGTACAAAAGTCTGATACGCCTACCCATTCAAGATAAATACATTTATTATACTTCTAAAATCATTTTGTTTTGTATAATATGAAATAGCTTAATGCTTAATGCCTGAAAAAGCATTTTGCCATTGGCATTTCTTTCTATGTAGTAACTAGCTTTGTCTAGCTCTTCAACTATTGCTTCTTGTTGGCTAACACTAGCAATTTTATTGAGCCTTACTGCAAAATCTTTTTCATTTTCAGGCAGCATAACTCCATCAACACCCAATACTTTTATTCTAATACTCTGTTGTAACAAATGATTGAAATAGCGTAGAAATTGTTTCTGTTTTTCTCTACCAATTTTGCTTATTTCATCTACCCATTTTACTTGCTCAGGCAGCATTCTTCTTACAACAAATTTTAACCAATCTCTTGCCATTGCTTGCCAATCTTCTTCGCTGTGTTGTAGTAAATGCTGGGCTTCTCTGTAGTTTCCTTCACTAATGCCAGCAATTTGTCTAGCCGTTTCTGGTGCTACATTTGCTCTTTCAATTAGTGCTTTTTCTATATCACTTGTTTGTAGTAGAGGAACTTTTACCAATTGGCATCTACTTAAAATAGTTGGCAGCACTAACTCTTCATTTTCTGCAACCAAAATAAACAATGTATTTGCTGGAGGCTCTTCAATTAATTTCAATAATTTGTTTCCTTCTTTGCCCAAATATTCTGGCATCCACATAACCAAAACTTTGTTCTCTGCTTCAAATGGCTTTAAACTAAGCTTTCTAATAATATCATTACACTCTTCGGCTGTAATATTTCCTTGTTTGTTTTCTGCATTAATATTTTGCAACCAGTCATAGACATTTGCATAAGGAGCGATTTTTACAAACTCTCTAAATTCTGCTATGTAATCTGCACTTGTTGGTTTTTCACCAGTTTTTTTTGAAATAACAGGAAAGGAAAAATGTAAATCAGGATGAATTAATTGTTCTGCTCTTTGCTTTGCAGCAATCATTTCATCTTCATTGTTAGTTGGCATTGCACTCATTCCCCCAAACAAATCTTCAACAACAGGAGCGGCTTTTGGCTGACAAACTACATACTTGGCAAACTCAATAGCCAAAGGCAATGCACCACTTCCTTCTTTTCCTACAAAAATTAAAGCGTGGCTCAATCTGTTGTGTTGCACCATATCTTGTAGATGGGCTTTGACAGACTCCTGACCTATAACATTGTTCCAATTCATTACTGCAAATATGAGTTTTCTTTGTTCAAAAAAAGCTAACCTTTATAATAAGATTAGTTCCTTATTTTCGATTTCAATTTATTTGTTATGCTACAATCATCTACCATCAAATTCATAAAGGATTTAAAGAAAAATAATACAAAAGAGTGGTTTGATGCCAACAGAAAAATGTATGAAGCAGCAAAGCAAGATTTTTTAAGTTTAACAGAAACTATTTTAAAAGGAATAGCTGCAAAAGACGAAACATTATCTCAACTAGAACCTAAAAAGTGTGTGTTTAGAATTAATAGAGATGTTAGGTTTAGTAAGGATAAAAGTCCTTATAAAACCAATATGGGAATGAGCATTAGTAAGGGAGGAAAATCGGCAATGAGTGCAGGCTACTATTTTCATTTAGAACCTGGAGCTTGTTTTATTGGAGGTGGTATTTATATGCCAATGCCAGATGAAGTTAAAAAAATAAGGCAAGAAATAGATTATAATTGGGATGAGTTTAAAAAGATAATTACCAATAAGAAATTTGTTGAAACATTTGGTGATATTAGTAAGGGTGCAGAATTCTCTTTGTCTCGACCTCCAAAAGGTTATGATGAAAATAACCCTGCAATAGATTATTTAAAACTTAAAAGCTGGACAATATCTACCACAATAAAAGACGAAGAGTTGACAGATAAAAATATAGCTAAGAAAATTGTAACCACTTTTGAAACAATTAAACCCTTGATAGATTTTTTGAATAGGGGAATTGACAATTAGAATTTTAACAAAAATTTATTTATCTAATATCTAAAACTTTTCTTTTCTTTATATCGGCAATCAAAAACGCCACTAACTTCTCACCAATCCCAACAAATATGGAATCGCTCAAACGTTTGCCAATCTTAGTATTGGCTTTATCAGTATGTGTATTATCTATCACATTAAATTCTTGCAAACGAAAAAAAATTATTGAAGTTGACCCCGAATTTGCCAAGTATATTGAGGCTTATACAAGTGGTGTTGTCTCCAAAAAAAGTTCTATTCGCATTCAGCTAGCAACAGATGCATCAGCAACACATACTGTGAATGAAAACATAAAGGAAGCTTTATTTAATTTCTCTCCTGCTGTGGAAGGAAAAGCTTTTTGGGTAGATGCCAGAACAATAGAATTTAAACCTACAAAAGATTTAGATATTGATAAACTATATGAAGTAGAATTTAAGTTGAGTAAGGTTTTGAACGTTCCAAAAAAATTCAGAGAGTTTAAATTTAATGTGCAAACCTTTAAACCATCTTTTCAAATTAATGATAATGGCTTGCGTAGTTTAGGCAAAGAAACAATGATGCTTACAGGCGAAATTGTAACTGCCGATGTAGAGGAAAGTAAAAAGGTAGAGAATATATTAACTGCATCTATGGGTGTGTCAAACTTGACAATAAAATGGCAACATAACGAAGCCAATAAAACACATAGCTATACTATTGAAAATATTAAACGAGGTACAAGTGCCAACAATATTTTGCTAAAATGGGATGGCTCATTTATTAATGCAAATATCAAAGACCAAAAAGAAATTGCAGTGCCAGCCATTGGCGATTTTAAAGTAATGGACATTAAAGTTGTGCAAGAAGAAGAGCAATATGCTTTGGTACAATTTAGTGATCCATTAATGATTGGTCAGCAATTAGAAGGTTTGATAAATATTAGCCAACAAGAAAACTTGAGCTATACTATTTTGGGTAGTGAGGTAAAAGTGTATGCTAGTGGTAAGCTTGATGGTGGTTATACTGCAACTGTTTTAGAAGGCATACAAAATATGTGGGGAGATAAGCTACCAAAGGCTTTCACGTCTCAAATATTTTTTGAAAACAGATTGCCTTCGGTAAAAATATTTGGCAAAGGCGTAATTCTACCAAATAGTGGTGGCAAAATTTTATTGCCTTTTGAAGCCACAAATCTTAAAGCTGTTGACGTAAGCATTATTAAAATTTACGAGAATAATATTCCTCAATTTTTTCAAAATAATAAAATGGATGAGGATGAAAATTTAAGAAGAGTAGCCAAACCAACAGTTACAGCAACAGTAAAATTAGATGAAGACAAAAGTTTAAATCTTCATAAAAAAAACAGATTTACATTAGATTTAGATAAGTATATCAAAACAGAACAAGGAGCTATATATCGCATCTGTATTGCGTTTCGTCCAGATTATTCTTTATACACCTGCACAGCAAAAGCAGATGGGGATGAGGAAAATGAAAATGATTATTACGATGATGAAAGAACTAATGGTGTAGATGATGAAGATGAATTTTGGCGTAAATACGACAACTACAATCCTTATGGTTATAACTGGCAGCAAAGAGATAATCCTTGCAGTAAAGCCTATTATAACAGAGATAGATTTGCTTTTAGAAATATACTTGCTACCAATATTGGATTGACAGCAAAACGAGGCACTGATAAAAGCATGATGGTTGCTGTAAACAACATCATCACCACAGAACCTATGAGTGGCGTGGATTTGCAGGTATTGGATTATCAACAACAAATTGTTGGTAAAGGCAGCAGCAATAGTGATGGCATTGCTATGATTGAATTTAAACGAAAGCCATATTTATTAGTTGCCAAAAAAGGAAACGAGAAAAGTTATTTAAGGTTAGATGATGGAAACAGTTTGCCTTTAGCAAGATTTAATATTGATGGTGTGCAAATAAAAAATGGAATCAAGGGATTTGTGTTTGGTGAACGTGGTGTGTGGCGTCCTGGCGATAGTTTGTTTTTGGGTTGCATTATAGAAGATAAAGAAAAGAAATTGCCTGCTGCACATCCTGTAGAAATGGAATTGATTTCGCCACGAGGACAACTATATAAAAGAATTGTGCAACCTAATGCAGATGATGGGTACAATGTGTTTAGAACAGCAACAGATGCTAATGCACCAACAGGAAATTGGTTGTGTAAAGTAAAGGTTGGAGGTGCTGCTTTTGAAAAAACAATTAAGATAGAAACTGTAATGCCTAATAGATTGAAGATTGACCTCAACTTCAATGGTGCTTTGGCTTTGGGTAAAAATGTAACGCAACAGGGAACACTTACAGCCAAATGGTTGTTTGGTGCAGATGCACAAAATTTAAAAGCAAAAGTTGATGCACAGTTGTATAGAAAAAATACAACATTCGATAACTATAAAGACTTTGAATTTGATAATCCTATTTCTAAATTTTCTTCTCAATCTAAAACAATATTCGATGGAAGTTTAAGTGCAACAGGAACGGCGTCCATTAGCCCACAATTTGATGCTGGTGAAAACCCACCAGGAATGTTATTGGCTAATTTGATGATTAAAGTGTTTGAGCCAGGTGGTAATTTTAGTATTGATAATGTGAATATGCCCTATCATCCTTATGCTTCATACATTGGTTTAAAAATGCCAGATGCTACAACAGGTTGGGGCTATTTGCAAAACAATAAATCGTATAATGTAAATGTGGTTGATGTAAATACCAATGGTGCTGCAACTACTGGAAATACTGATGTTGAGGTACAACTATACAAAGTACAATGGCGTTGGTGGTGGGATAGAAGTGAAGATGATTATAGCAATTTTACTCAGGATGAATACAACAAACTTATCAGGAAAGAAAATGTTTCTATTAGTAATGGGAAGGGAATTTACAGCTTAAAACTAAATGCTGGCGATTATGGTCGTTATCTTATTTTAATGAAAGATACAAGAAGTGGACACACAACTGGTTCCTCGTTTTATGTAAGTGATTATGCACACCAGAATTATGGTGGTGATAATGATGCCTCTTCTGTTTCTATGTTATCATTCACTGCTGATAAAGCAAAATATAATGTGGGCGATGAATGTAAATTAACAGTGCCATCTCCTGCCAATGGTAAAATGTTGGTAAGCATAGAAAGTGGTACAAAAGTGTTGCAAACAAAATGGGTGAGTACACAAAAAGGAGAAACAAAATATAGTTTTAAAATAGACAAAACAATGACGCCAAATGTGTATGTAAATATCTCTATGTTGCAGCCACATGCCCAAACCATCAACGATTTGCCAATAAGAATGTATGGCGTTATTCCTATTGAAGTAGAAGATAAAAACACTATACTAAAACCTGTCATTAAAATAAATGATATTATAAGACCGGAAGAAAAAACAAGCATTACAGTAAGTGAGCAAAGTGGAAAATCAATGACCTATTGCATTGCTATTGTTGATGATGGTTTGCTTGATTTAACTCATTTTAAAACACCAAATCCACACGATGCATTTTATGCTAAAGAAGCATTGGGTGTTAAAAGTTGGGATGTGTATGATTATGTAATTGGAGCTTGGGGTGGGCAGTTAGATAGAATACTAACCATTGGTGGAGATGCAGAAGGTGATGATGCTTCAAAAGGCAGAAGGGCAAATAGATTTAAACCTATTGTGCAGTATTATGGACCATTTAAAAGTAATGGTAGCAGCAAAACACACAACTTTACTTTGCCTAATTATATGGGTAGTGTAAGGGCAATGGTAATTGCAGCTGGCAATGGTGCTTATGGTGCTGCTGAAAAAAGTGTTAAGGTTAAAAAGCCTTTAATGGTATTAGCAACAATGCCAAGAGTTTTGGGTCCTGCTGAGGATTTAAAAATTCCAGTAACGGTTTTTGCAACAGAAAATAATATTAAAAATGTAACCGTTAGTATTCAATCAAACCCAATGATAGAAACAGTTACAGGCAGTAACAATATTAAGTTCGACAAAATGGGTGAGCAAGTCGTTTACCTAAATGCCAAAGTAAAAAATGCTGTTGGGATGGGTAAAATAAAAGTAGTAGCAACAAGTGGTGGCAATACATCTTATCACGAAATTGAAATTGATGTGCGTAATCCAAACCCTCACACCACGCAGGTTACAGAGTATACGTTACAGGCTGGTCAAAGCTTTACATCAACAGTTACAATGATTGGTGATGCCAATAGTAGCAAAGCCACAATTGAGGTTTCATCTATTCCTGCTATCAATTTGCAAAAGCGTTTGTCTTACTTAATTCAATATCCACATGGCTGTATTGAACAAACAACAAGCTCTGTGTTTCCTCAATTAGCTTTGAATGGATTAATGGAATTAAACGATAAACAAAAAGCAGATATTGATAAAAATATTCGTGTTGCTATTCAAAAAATACAAAACTTTCAAACCAGCAATGGAGGCTTTAGTTACTGGCCAGGTAATATGGATGCAGATGAATGGGGAACAAACTATGCAGGTCATTTTCTTATTGAAGCTGGTAATAAAGGATATAACGTTTCTTCGTCAATGATGGCTTACTGGAAAAGCTATCAACGTAGCAAAGCCAATGCCTGGAACGTTTCTGCTGCACCTTGGTATGGCACAGATTTAACGCAAGCCTATCGTTTATATTTATTAGCACTAGCCAAAGCACCAGAACAAGGTGCTATGAACAGGCTGAAAGAATTTAAGTTTTTAACACCTGAAGCTAAATGGCGTTTAGCTGCTGCATATTATTTGACAGGGCAAACAACAGTTGCCAATCAATTAATTAGTGGCTTGCCAACAACTTTTGCTAAACGTGAATATTGGGGTATGAGTTATGGTAGTGATGTACGTGACGATGCAATGGTTTTAGAAACACTTACTTTAATGAAACGACAAGGCGAAGCAGAACAATTAGTAAGAACCATTGCTAGTAAATTGTCGTTAGATAGTTGGTATAGCACACAAACAACAGCTTATAGTTTAATAGCAATTGCAAAATATTGTGGAGAGAATAATGGTAAAAAAATTACAGCAAGTGTGAATGCTGGTAGTATTAATGCTAATATCAATTCATCATCTACCATTGCTCAACAATTGGTGGGTTGGCAAAATGGAAAAGCAGCTGTAAAGCTTACCAATAAAGGCTCTAACGTATTATATGTTCGTGTAATTAATCAAGGACAACCAATAGGAATGCAGCCAATTGTATTTAATAATAATCCAAATGTGTTGCAATTAAGTGTTAATTATTTAAACACCAGTGGCAGTGCTATTGATATTACCAAGCTAAAACAAGGAACCGATTTTGTAGCAAAAGTTGTTGTAACAAACCCAGGAACAAGAGGTGCTTATTCGCAAATGGCTTTATCACAAATTTTTCCAAGTGGCTGGGAAATTTTAAATACAAGAATGTATAATAGTGAAGGTGCATTTCAATCATCAAAAAGTGATTATATGGATATTAGAGATGATAGAGTATATCACTATTTTAATATTGCATCCAAAGAAACATTAACGTATTATGTGCAGCTAAATGCAGCATACTTGGGTAAATATTATCTTCCTGGCGTGTATTGCGAAGCAATGTATGATAACACCATTAGTGCAGGAAGCGGTGGCAAAATAGTAGTTGTAGAATAGATGGTTTCTAACTTTATTCTACAGTTAAAAAAGGAGGCTGTTTTTAATATAAAAATGCCTCCTTTTTTATTGTTTTACAAATCAAATTTTTAACAGTATTATTTTTTGCGTGTATTAATGTATTCTTTAGTTATTTATCACCATTCTTTAAAGTTTCTATAAACAACTAGTTGAATAACTTTATTGTGAAAATAAGAATCAATAAACTTTAATACAATTTGTGTAATAAATAGTTTTATAATCTAAAGTTTATTGGTTTTCACTGTAAATCAATACTTCAACAAACTAGGCACCCTTTAACATAGTTGATTTTTTATCTTTAGTTTCAAGTAAGATTTTCTAAAATGCAATTTTGAACAAATGAATTAATAAAAGATTTAAAAAAAAGGCTGCCCTTTTAAGACAGCCTCTTTTTTAGTTAACATTATTACTGATTATTCTACAATTAATTTTTTTGTAGATTTT
>JBMLRA010000256.1:0-1591 GCA_049241265.1 Chitinophagaceae bacterium | reverse complement strand
TTGCTAACATCAAGAGCTATAAAGTTTAAGGTTTGATGTTTAATGTTTAAAGTTTTATCTTCTTTAAATATTTCTACTCCTTGGTATAATGGATAATATTTTTGAATGTCTATGCTTTCGTTCCAAATGTTTGCATCTACCAAAACCTTTAAAGTTCCAGGAAGTGCAAAATCTATTATTTTATTGCCAGTATAAATGAAATCTGCAGCTGCATCACCAATATTCCATTTGTCTGTAGCTTCATTATAAGTATATCCAATGCTTTGTAAGTCTTGATGAGCAATAGTTTCAGCTTGCATAAAATCTGCAATCACCTGAGGAATTGGGAATTTGGAATTGGGTATTAGTCTTTGGTCATTAGTCTTTGGTCTTTGACTTTCTGACTCACTCTCTAATTGACTATTCAACTTTACCAAATCAACACAAACAGGAATTTCAAATTCAGGGTCTTCTGTTAATGAAACTCTAATTGTATCACCAATTCCATCTTGCAATAAAGTACCAATTCCAATAGCACTTTTAATTCTTCCATCTTCGCCATCACCAGCTTCAGTAACACCTAAATGCAATGGATAAATTTCGCCAAATTCATCCTGCATTGTTTTGGCAAGTAAACGATAAGCTTCAACCATTACAATTGGGTTGCTGCTTTTCATACTCAAAATAATATTATGATAATCTAAGCTACGAGCTATACGAAGAAATTCCATTGCACTTTCTACCATTCCAATTGCAGTATCTCCATATCTGCTCATAATTCTATCACTCAAACTGCCATGATTAGTACCAATTCTCATTGCAGTTCCATACTCTTTACAAATCAAAACCAATGGTGTAAAGCGTTCTCTAATACGTTCAATTTCTTCTACATATTCTGCATCAGTATATTCAATTTGCTCAAACTTCTTTTTGTCGACATAGTTACCAGGATTCACTCTTACTTTCTCAACAATTTTTGCAGCAATTTCAGCAGCGTTTGGTGTGAAATGTATATCTGCAACCAGCGGTGTCTTATAACCACGTTTGTGCAATTCATCTTTTATGTTTTGCAGATTCTCTGCCTCTTTTTTTGAAGGAGCTGTAATACGCACCAACTCTGCACCAGCTTCTATACAACGAATAGATTGTTCAACAGTTGCAATGGTATCCATTGTATCTGTTGTGGTCATTGTTTGCACACGAATTGGATGATTGTTACCAATAAGCAAATTGCCTACTTTAACTTCTCGTGTTTTTAAACGTGTTGGTTGTGGTATATTATAGTAGTTCAAAGTTTAATGTTTAAAGTTTAATGTTGGAATAATTACTCTACTGCTTTTAAAAATCTACTTAAATAGTTATAAGAAACAGGCACATCGTTATGAGAAAGATTGGATGTCAAGCATAAAATACGATTGCTTTTCAGTTCAGCATCTGTAACATCTGTGTCTTTTTTTTGCAAGTAATTTATGTTTTGTTTTTGTAATAATTTGATAAGATTATTGGTGCTTGTTGTGCAAGCTTCACGAGAAGTGTGAAGATTGATTAATTTACAAGCAGGAAATCTTTTTAAACAGTTGATAATATTTGTTTCGTGGCTATAAATAGCATC
>JBMLRA010000255.1:0-2894 GCA_049241265.1 Chitinophagaceae bacterium | reverse complement strand
AAATTTGTAGTACAGAACTTCTCAATATGTGGGATGGTAAAAAGGGATATTCCTTGGCACAAGGACAATAAACTCATTAACATTATTAAAAAAGCCTTCGATTTAAATATCGAAGGCTTTTTTAATACTTATAAAATCATTTAATCTTTTAATTGCAGTAAAAAATATTTGTATGAGATTGTTATTTTTTTATAAATTTGAATTCTACATTATGAAAAATTATCTACACTTATTCTTGGTTTTTATTTCATTAAAAACATTTTCGCAAACAGAAATTAATGCAAGTAGTGGAAAAGCAATTGGTGCAAATGGCAAAATTGATTTCAGTGTCACCAATTTTTCTATAACTCAAGCAAGTAATCCTAATGGTGTTGTAATGTTAACTGGAGTACATCAGCCAATCGAAATTTCTATTTTACCAATAACACTTTTAAGTTTTGATGCAGTAATTAGTGAGCAAAAAAAAATTCATATAAAATGGACAACCATTTACGAGTATAATAATAAAGAATTTATTCTTGAGAGAAGTGAAAATGGAAAAGATTTTAATCCTTTAAAAACAATTAGTAGTTTGGGAAATGCAAGTAACTTAAATCAACAATATGAATATTTGGACCAAAACCCTTTTGAAAAAGAAAATTTTTATCGTTTGAAACAAGTTGATTTAAATGGAAAAATAACTTACTCGAAAACTTTAAAAATATCATTTACAGCTGATAATAGCATAAAAATTTTTCCAAATCCAACATCAAATTATTTATATATAAATACCCCTAGTTTGCAAGGAAATTTAAAATACACTATTTCGAACATAAATGGTAAAGTGTTAATGGAACAAAAGATTCTTTCTAATTCTTCAATAATTGATTTAACAGGTATAAATAGAGGTACTTATTTTATTACAATCTTATCAAATTATAAACTACAACAATCATTTAAAATAATTAAAAACTAAAATTATGAAACAGCTTGCATTTTTTTGTTTAATGATGTCATATTCTATACTGTGTAAAGCTCAGGTTCCTCAAAAACTGAGCTATCAAGCAGTTATTCGAAACAGTAGTAATGCATTGGTTGCCAATACATCTATTGGTATTAGAATTAGTATTTTACAAGGATCAGCAAGTGGAGTAGCGGTTTTTGTGGAAACCCATACCACTACAACAAATGCCAATGGATTAGCTTCTGTATCTATTGGAGGGGGTACATCAGTTACAAGTAATTTCTCTGCAATTAATTGGAGCAATGGACCATTTTTTATAAAAAGTGAAACCGACATTAGTGGAGGCACAAACTATACTATTACAGGTACAAGTGAAATTATGAGTGTACCTTATGCACAATATGCTAGTAATGTAAACCCAGCGGCTGTACAAACCATCATTTCAAATTTAAATGGAAAAAATATTACTCTAGTTTATGGTGGTTATAATGCTTATGCTTTTTATATTAATAATAGTGGGGTTGGAGTTTGGAGTAGTCGGTCTTTAAATTATACAGCTGATAGTGCAATAGCTTCAGAAAATGGCATTTTAGTTTATGGGGGCTACGAGGCAAATGCTTTTTATATCAATAATAGTGGGGTTGGAGTTTGGAGTAGCCAATCTATAAACGATCAAGCTAAAGGTGGTGCTGGTAGTAAAAATGCCTTAATGGTTTATGGTGGCTATAGTGCTTATGCATTTTATCTAAATACTAATGGTGTTGGTGTTTGGAGTAGTCAGTCTTTAAACTCTCAAGCAACTGGTGGGTTTGCAAGTAAAAATGCTTTAATGGTTTATGGTGGTTTTAATGCGTATGCTTTTTACATTAATGCAAATGGAGTTGGAGTTTGGAGTAGTCAGTCTTTAAACTCACAAGCAACTGGTGGGGTTGCAAGTAGAACTTCATTAACTGTATTCGGAGGTTTTAATGCGTATGCTTTTTATATTAATCCAAGTGGTACAGGTGTTTGGAGTAGCCAATCTTTAAATAATAGTGTTAAAAGTGCTGTTGGTGTTGTTGATAAAAATTAGTATTTGCATTTTACAATTTAGTTTTATGGCAGATTTCTTTTTAAATATTATTTTTTTAACTTGAATTGGTTAAAATTTAGATGATTGGTTCTCAGCGAAAATTGTGAAAACTTACTACATAACTAATTACTTAAGAATGTTACTCTTAGCAATAAATATGGAACAGAAATAGTTGATACAATGATTAATGAAGATGAACAAGGAATAAGAATAGAAAATTTAACTTTAGAAAGTGCTAGTGAAAGAAATGTTAGAAATAGTATTCTAGAGTTAATTGTTGAAGCTACAAAAGAAGTAGTGAACGAATATAAAAACTACAAAAAAATGCATTTACAGGTTCTTTAGAAAACGAAAAAAAATATGATAATAAAAGGTTGAGTGATGAACAAAAACTTAGAATGAATAAGTTGTATTCAAAAATCAGAAATTAAAGATGCTAGTGAATATATTGTCTATTTGAAAATGGTAACTTTTGTAATGTCTAACGATCTAGCAAAAACTAAGGCTGGAATAAATTTTACAACTAAAAAAGGTTAGCATCAGTAGCTAAGGCACAGCATTTTTATTGGGTAAATGAGGATGCTTTAAATACCGAAAAAAATAAGGTTACTAAGAGTGAACTTAATGAAGTAGATAGAAAAAAAGCAATGGATATTTACTTTAAACTAAATGATAAACAAAAAGAAAAATCACCAATCATATTTTAAAAAGTATTACCGAATAACCAAGATAATATTTATGCCATGTAGATAAAGGCATGGCAAGGATTTTAATATAATACCAAAACTTATAGCCCCAAAAAAGCCTTCGATTTATATATCTATGGCTTTTTTGTTTTTCAATTTATTTCGAAAAAAATTATTGTTTCAACTTTGCTTT
>JBMLRA010000254.1:0-2738 GCA_049241265.1 Chitinophagaceae bacterium | reverse complement strand
CTTTGGGGAAAGTAAAATTTCAACTATTTAAAACTGTAATATTTTGCAAAAACACTAGTAATTTAGATTGACAATTTACTATCACAAATTTTTAATCTACAATAGTTGTGTAGAAGGCAGCAAATGCTGCTGAAAACAAAAATGGCGTAAGCAAAGCCTTACACCCAGTTACTTTGGAACAAACTACGCCTAGTTAGGGCAATTCTTTTATCACCAAATAGTAATAAAGAACTATGACAAAGAAATGGGATTTTTTCGTTGGTATGGATGTTTCCAAAAAAACAATTGATGTGAGTTGCAATAACAAAAAAATTCACATAAAGATTGACAACAATTGGCAAGGTTTTAGTGTGTTGTTGAAATGGTTTTCGACAAATCAAATTGATGTATCACAAACACTTGTTGTGTTTGAGTATACAGGTGGTTACGAGTTTAGGTTGATGCAATTTTGTGAATCTAAAAATATTGACTATTGCCGGTTACCAGGTTTAGAAATTAAAAAATCAATAGGCATGGTTCGAGGCAAAAATGATAAAGTTGATGCCAAAAGAATATCGCAGTATGCTTATGAGAAAAGGGAAAGCATTAAACCCTCCACACCAATAAATACTATAGTTGCAGAGCTTAAAAACTTAATGAACTATCGCAAAAAATTGGTGAGGGAAAATGCTGGATATAAAAGTTCAATAAGTGAAAGAAAGGCCATGTACGATGTGAAGAAAAAGGATTTAATTATAACCTCATTAACTAAAAAATTAAACAATAATGAAAAGCTGATTAAAGAAATTGAGGCGGCTATTGAAATAATTATTAATAAAGATGATGCTCTTTTGTTGAACTATAATTTACTTACAAGCATTAAAGGAATTGGCAGTGTAAATGCAATTATGACCATTGTAATTACGGAGAATTTTACTAAGTTTAGCAACGCAAGAAAGTATGCAGTTTATTGTGGAGTAGTACCTTTTGACAATAGTTCTGGCTCTAGAATTAATGGCAGAAAAAAAGTAAGCCATTTAGCCAATAAAGATGTCAAGCAAGAACTTAATCAAGCAGCAAAAGCTGCGATGATGTATGATGAAGAAACAAAGTTGTATGGAGAAAGAAAACTATCGTTGGGAAAGCATTATAAAGTGGTATTTAACAACATCAAATTTAAACTTATACTTAGAATGTTTGCAGTGGTGAATAACAAGAAAATGTATATGGATAAATATAAAAAAATTGCTTAATTTAAAAATAAATTTGGTAGATATTGAAACCTAGAATACGCCTAGTTAAGGGAAAGTGGCTTTGGTACAAACTACTCCTAGCTAGGATAAGTTATCTTTTTATATCGAGTTTCTGTTATACCACAACGTCCTTTCAGAGACGTTGCTGGGAAAAATTGACGTTGCTGGGAAAAAATTCAAAAAATTGGTACCGCAACTAATATACTTTAAAGAAATATTCTTTTAATCTACAGCAATCCTACTTCTTTTTAGAATTTAGTGTAAACCTTAATGTGTCTTTAACTAGTTCTTTATTGTTGATATTAAAATTCTTTAATTCAGCAACAATGCTTGGGTTGTGTTTTATTTCTTTTGCTATTATTTCGTAAGCCATTTCTTTCAAGGGTTCGGCAAGTTCATTTCCTTTTTTATACTCATATTTTATTACCTGTAAAAATGTTGCTCTATTAACATCTGCAACAAAAGTATGATACATTGTATTTATTTCTGTGAGCAGTTGTTTTGCATCGGATATATTCGAAAAATAATTGTTTAAACAGTTGAAAGCATCTCTATTTTCTCGCCAACCACTTAATAATATATTTTGTCCTGCATGCTCATTATTCATTTTGTTTTTATAAATCAATGAAGCTTTTACATACTGATTGGTTGATTTGTAATTATCAACTACTTTTTGATAATACACATCTGCTTCTTTTCTTTTATGAATTGCTGTATATAAATCACCCACTTTTTCATTTAAATTAAGTTCTTTATAAATCTCGATTGACTCTGTTATCATACTGCCTTTTTCATAGTACTCTGCTGCCTTTATTTTTTGTCCAGTATGTTTTAAGTGAATGCTGGCTGCCTCTTGATAAAATTTTCCATCAGCTAAAGTTTCAGCAGCTTTGTAATGATTTTTCAATAATTTGAAATAAATAAACGCTGCTTTTTGGTATTCTTTTTTGGCAATAAGAGCTTCTGCCGTTTTATTATATTGTTGTTGCAGTTCGTAATAATGATCCCCCAAGTTTATAGAGCCGCCATCACGTTGAGTACTGTTGTTGAATATTGAAAAATCTAGCCATTTTACAGACATATCTAGCAACCCATTATTAAATCCACCACGACTAGTTCCTGTTTCATCAAGGGGTATTGCGTATTTTAATGCAAACTCTGGATTATTTTTAAGCATATCCATTAATTTGTCAACTTGCTTTTTATTTCTTTTTTCTAGGTCTTCAAAATCTTGTTCCATTTTATCGAACCATTTTGTAACAATTTCTGTTTTTGAACCAAATATTTTTTCGAATACTGACAAAATACCTGGCTTTTGGTTGGTGATGTTTGATGAGCCTGTCTGTGCAGTTATACTGAACAATAATCTATAGAAAGCCAACTTTCCTTTTTCAAAAATACTTAATGATTCTTTGGGCATTTGTTCTTTTTTAGGGAAAATATTCTCTTCCAAATTTTTCAATACTTCATCCTTAGATACTGGGTTTACTTGAAAACTTTTAATTG
>JBMLRA010000253.1:0-9861 GCA_049241265.1 Chitinophagaceae bacterium | reverse complement strand
ACCATTAACCGTTTGCTGTAAAATATAAGTGGTGGTGGTGGTAGGCTTCACCCAAAAACCAGGTTTTGTGCTGTCTATTGTTGTATTGGCATTTTGTATTTGCCATTTAAGGCTATCTATACCATTGGTATAACTGCCAATAAATACACTATCTCCCAGTGTTATAGCTGTGTCTTTACCTGCATCTGCTTTTAAGCAAAAACTATCTAAAGGTATTACTGAAACATCGTCAAAATACACAACTGCACCGTTATAGCCATTTGGTTGTGTAGCCGTATAGCTAGTGTTTGCATCGTCTTTAAAATTACTAAGGCTTAAATGTTGTTCACCTCCTTGTGACTTGTATATACTGCTCACTTTTATCCAGTTCATCGTATCAGCAATAATTGGGTTACCATAATTATAAACCTGTGCATTGGCTGGCAAAACCCCGTAAGGATAGTTGATGGTATCTACATATACCGCTGTATTGGTTAACAGCATTGATACATTATTACATTTTAATTTTCTATCATTGTCACAAGCTGCATAAAATTCAGCATAATAGGACTTTCCCTTTTTCAAACTGTCTTTTAATTTTATTTGAAAATAATTACGCATATCTGCACCAGGTTGATTTACTAAATAAACACCCACATAAGCATTGCCTGTTCTAGGATATTGATAATTACGTCCATTTAGATTATATGGCACACTCCAAAGATTACTGGAGCTGCATTTGTTGTAATAACTCATACCATAATTTGAAGGCGAGTACCAAAACAAAGGAGGGTTCATAGCACTATATGGACAAGTAGTATATTCTTCAAAACTTGGGTTGGGTACAAGATTAGTTTGTGCAAGGCAATAATTAAAATTGCCAAAAAAAATAATGATTAAGAGGCATAGCCTCTTAATCATTATTTTACTATTAACAAGGTTTTTCATACGTTTAATTAACAACAATTTTCCTTCCCCGCAGAGTCTCCCAACGGGGACTCTGCGATATATTTTGTACTGCTGTTGATAGTTGCATAAAATTTGTAAAATAAACCATTTAACTCAGTTATTTAATTCATTACACAAATCTATAGCACTTATTAACGCCTAGCCCACTTTATGAGATTCAAATTGTATCTACTTGTAAAGTTTTGTTAAATACAAAGCATAAATGGTAAAAGAGGCTTTTGAAAGTATAAAGTAAGTTTAAAGCAGCTAAGTATTTGGCATTAAGCCGACATTTATAGTTATACGTTTTTTATATTGAATATTAATGCTTTTTACTAAAGTTAGTGGTATCAAAAGCATAATGGGTATGGTGCTGATAATCGTACTTACTTCTAACTAAAAACAAACTAATGGGCAATGTTTTGGTTAATGGTAGTTGTTTGTTATTAAATGAAATGCTCAATTGATTGGCAGTATTTTTTAAAAAATCAACTTTATCGCCACCTGCTGCTGTATCATTTTGCCATAATGCTTTTATGTTATTGCAATCTTGTAAAGTCAGTTTTTTATCTTGCCAATTCCATTGTACTTTACCTTGCTTATTTACTTGTATTGTATCTATTTGCAATTGAGTAGAATCGCCATTTTTCAATTTATAACTGTGTGTAAAAAAGCTGTTTTTCCCAAGTCGAGTGAAATATAAATAATTACTATCGTTTCCATTTACCAACAAATAATTTTCATTGCCAAATAATTGTTCTAGTGCATCTATGTTTCTATATGCAGCAATTAATGTTTCATTGGTAACAGTTGGCTTATCAGCTTCACTTTGTAGCATTGTATCTACTGTGTTTACTTTTTGTTGTTCATTATTGCAAGCCACATTTACTGCTACTAAAAGAGTAATAATGATAAAATATTTCATATTTTTTTAGAAAAGATTAAACATAAAAGAGCCGAAATAAAATTAGCCACTTTGGTTAAAAGTGGCTAATTATTTATTGTATAGTAATGCTATTTATAAAGAATTATTGAGCAGAAAATCTTGTCCACATTTTCCACCAATTATCACCCACAGCACAAGCCCCACGATAAGCTACATTTTCTAAACCATTTAATTTAGTGCTCGTAAATGCAGCACCTGTAGCAGCAGCACTTGAAGCAGATGAAGGATTAAAATCGGGAGTTATATAATTAAAAGCAGCAGCTAAACCCACATCATTATTATCTGCCAACATAGTATTGTTATAAGAACTTGTATTTACCCAAGCTAAAATACTAGCAGTATTTGCACCAGTTGGGGTTGCAATGCTAGGAGCATACTTAACAGCATTACTAGATGCACCAGCAATTACATTGTTTTGAAAATTTAATCCACCAGTTGGGGCTAAATTCAAGTCAGTTGGTGTGCCTTTGCTTGCATCTAGCAATAAGCCACTTAAGTTACCATTGCTCCATCCTAGAATTAAAGAATTGAAAACACTTTGTTCGCAGTTTCTGCGTAACTGAATACCTGCTAAAAAATTGCTATTTACAGTGGTAGTTGGTGTTGCTTTAGGGCCAACAAGAGTCATATTGCTAAATACAGCAGAAGTTCTAACTGGAGCAATTACAGTTCCATTAGTGCCATTAATTGTGGTAACTACCGTTTTTGCATCACTACCATTTGCATCATTATCACCTTCAAAAGCTTCGCTTTTACTAATATCAGCTATAGCACTATCTCTTAAAGAAATACCAAATTGTACTTTACCACTATAACCATTATCTGTATCAAAATCATCATCTAAAGTTCTGTAAGAAATTAAATGTTTGCAATTAACAGTTCCACCAAACCATTCAAAACTATCATCATTAGCATAAGATACTTGTACATAATCAATAATAGTTTGATTACCTACGCCACCAAGTGTTAACCCATTAATTTCTTTATCAGGTAAAAAAGCATAACCAGCATATTCAATACGAACATAACGTAAAATTCCACTGTTATCTGCAACATTTGATGATAAGCCTAAACCGTATAAACCCAATCCATCACTATTATTAATACCACCTTCAATCTCTCCAACACCTGCTGTACCATTAAATGAAGCATTGGTAGGTGCATTACCTAAAATTACTAATCCTGCCCAATCGCCACGTTGTGGCACTGCTGCATCGCTAGTAAATACAATTGGCTTATCGGCAGTTCCATCAGCTATAATTTTTGCACCACGGCATATAATTAAGCAGCCATTTTTACCGTTTTCGCCAACAACTTTTGTACCCGGTTCAATAGTTAAAATAGCACCATTTGTTACATATACCAAGCCACGCAATTTGTAAACATTGCCAGCTTTTAAGGTAAGGTTGGTAATAATTCTACCTTCTAAAATAGTGTTTTCGGTAGTAGTAGTTGTGGTGGTAGTGCCACCATCCATTTCAATTTTACGACAACTAGTAGCTAATAAACCAAGTGTTGCTGCTAAGATGAAAAACTTTTTCATTGTTAATTTTTATTGTTTTTTGGAGATGTTTTTTATTTAATTTTTGCTTACAGATAACACAAATAGCACAGATATTTTTTTATGCTTTGGGTTGCCTGTAATAGATATTTTTATTTTATTTTATAGCCAAACGATATGCTAATATTAGAACCATAGGTTCGCTTAATTGCAAGTGCATCAACGTTTTCATCGTATTTGCCATTATCATTTAAGTCGTGATAAAACCTTGCTGTTTGATTAATGATATCAGAGATATTCAATTTAATTTCACCTTTATTTTTCATTACTTTTTTTGCAATTTGCAAATCCAATAAAGGACGAGGGGCTTCCCAAACTGGAGGCACATCGCTACCACCCACATAATAAATTCTTCTACCAATTTGGTTAAAAAGCAATGTAGTGTTTAAGCCTAATTTTTCAACATCATATTGAATGCCTAAGTTTATTAAGTAAGGGCTTTGACCTTGCATTGGTCTGTTTAAAGATGGAACTCTATTGTAGATATAAGACAGATTGCCTTGCAAAGTAAAATTGCGTAAAGCTGCATTAAAGTCAAGCTTTTTTCTAAACTCAAATTCTGCACCAAAGCTGTTGGCATTATCTGGAGAAATATAGTTGAATGTACCTGAACTTCCTGCTCCTGTATTATTGAAATACAACTCAGTTGGCGATTTAAAATATTTGTAAAATACACCCACAGTAATTAGTTCTCCTGGTTTTGGATATGTTTCATAACGCAAATCGGCATTGGTTACTTTTGTTCTTTCAAGGGATGGATTACCAGTAATAGTAGCCCCTAAATCAAAATCATAAAACGAGAAAGAACTTAATTCTCTAAACTCTGGACGAATAATTGTTTGTGAGCCAGAAAGCCTGATGTTATTGGTATTGCTAACTTTATAAGTTACATTAATACCTGGCAAAAAATCTGTTTTCTTAATGTACACATAACGAGAATCTTTAGGATTTGTGCTACCAATTAATTGGTCATAATCTTCAACACGCAAACCCCAAACAATTCTTAATTTATTATTTAAAGCCTGATTATCTAATTGTACAAAACCTGCATTTAAAATAGAATTAGCTAAGTATCTGTAGCGTGGGTCACTAATTTCATTGAAGGCAAATTTGTTATCGGAACCATTTCCAAAATTTTCTGGATTAAAAATTACATCTGTACTTAAATGTCGCAATGTTGCATTATCACTAGGCAAGTAAATAGCAAATGGACGAGAATCAAATAATCTATCTTTTACCTGAAAAAAGTATCCAGCTTTTATAGATTGTTGCACACCAGCTAGTGTAAAGTTTTTAGTAATATCTGCACCTGTTGTATAGTTATAATCACTTAAAGTGCTGTAAAATCTACTACCACTTTTTTGAGACGTTTTAGATGCACCCACTAGAAAAGAATATGGAGAATTAATATCTGTAGGATCATCTTGGTTGTATTGTATTCTTCTTTGGTCTGGAATATATTGGTCTAGAATTTGGAAGCTACCAAACCAATGTAGTTTTGCTTTTTGCTTAACTAAATTATGATCTCCAGAAATTTGAGTATTAAAGAATGTGTTTGCTTTAAATGCTAGTTCAGATGCTCTAATATTATCGCCAATAATAGCATCGGTTTCAAAGTCTTTACCTGTTCTTAAAGTAACATAATCACTAGTGTTTACGTTAAAAATATTTTTAACTGAAATTTTACTGTTATTGCCTAATTGTAAAGTAAAATTTGCTAAACCACCCCATAAAACGTCATTAGCGTATTTATTGTTGTTATAGTCAAAATTGACACTTGCAATGCTGTTTGAAATTGAGAAAATTCTATTTTCAAATTCTGTTCTTCTAGGAGATAGATTATAATTTAACGCAAATACTGCAGCCAATTTATTTTTTGCTCCTAATTTTTTAGTAAAGCCAGCAGAAAGTTTATAGTTTCTACTAATTAAGTTGATTGTTGTGTTAGGTGCTTTATAAGTAGACCAAATATTTTTAAACTGCTTTGCGTATTCTGTTTTTTGTGTTTGGCTTAAATTATTGAAGTTAGATTTTAAAGGAAAATCATCTGGTAAAGCCCTGGTTCCATCATCAAAACCTAGCCAATCAATATTCCCTCCTTTGTATTTATAAAAATCATTACCAATAGTTTGTGTGTTAAATCCTGTTCCAAAACCAATATCGAAGAAGTTATTTGAAGGTACATCATTTGTATTAACTTGTACTAATCCCCCTGCCCATTCACCTGTCATTTCAGGAATGAATGCTTTGTTTATAATAATATTATCGATAATAGAAGATGGAAAAATATCAAACGAAAATGTTTTTCTGTCGGGCTCTGTACTACCTAATAAAACACCATTTAACATCGCCTGATTATATCTATCAGCCAAACCACGCACCACTAAATATTTACCATCAATAACAGATAAACCTGGAACACGTTTTAATACTTCTCCAGTATTTTTATCAGGGCTTCTACGAATAGCTTCTGCAGAAATTACTTGTGCAACAGTATTGGTGTTTTTTTGGAAAGATATTAAAGCATTAACACTTTCTTTTTTTGATGATGAAGATTTAATAACAACATCTGTTAACTTGTTATCTTTAACTTCAAGCACCACATAAATATCGTTTGGTTGATTAGGTTTAACCTCTATCTCACTTATACGTTTAGTAGCAAAACCAATAGCAGAAATTTCAATTTCATATTTTTTTCCCACTTCTAAAGTAAGTGTAAAAAAACCATCAACATTGGCAGTAGTTCCTCCTTTTTTACCAACAATGCTAATACTAGCAGCTGGTATTGGCTTGTTGTTATCGCCAGTTACTTTACCTGTGAGTTTAATAGTTGTTTGTGCAAATGAATAAATCCCTACTAAAAATAAAATTGATAATAAACTAAATTGTTTCACTTCGTATTTTTTACGATGCAAAAGTGTTATTACAATGTTACCTTAATGTTACCTAACAATTAACAAGACGTTAACAATGCATAAAAAAAGCTAACGAGTTGTCGTTAGCTTTAAAATTTTATGATTAGGTGAATTAAATGTTCTCTTTGTTCTTTTGATTATCTCTAACCTTTTTGGCACCAATAATACCACCAGCAATTAACACTAAACTTATACCGCCATCTAAAGGTACATCTGGTGCACCACCTGGATCTGGTTGAGCTTGACAAATAATTGGAAAGCAAAAAACAATAGCCATTAGTAGTACAATTGCTTTTAATTTATTACTTACTTTTTTCATAATTGTAGAATTAAAATATAACTATGTAGAATGCAAATGTATATTATTATTATTGTAAGCGTAATATTATTTTTTTGTTTTGTATTTTTTACATTGCCAAAAAATTGTAAATACTAATACTAAATTTATACTTGAAGTTGTCCAGTAGTTAAAAATTAAATGCTACTAACAACTACACCAGCACAAACTGCATCATTATAATAAATGAGGATTGATATTGTTTACTGATACTGAGAGATATATCTTTTATTTTACAAGAATCGCTGTGAACTTTTAATACTATGCATTTATGCAGATTTATTGTTGCAGATTGTAGATTATATAAACATTTGATTTTACAAAGTATAAGATTGTTTATTAAAATAAATATTACAAAAACGCCTCGAAACTTACCGTTCGAGGCGTTTTGATTTTTGGGTTGTGTTAGATAAAAGATTTTATGAACTAATCTCTTTCTTTTTATTCCAACACCAATTTTTTGGTCGTTTTTCCTTCTGCTGTTATTGTTGAAACAAAATACATTCCTTTATGTAATGACGAGATATTGATGGAGTTTTTTCCCATACTTAATGGTTGTGTTTTCACTTGTTTACCATATAAATCAGTAATTACAACACTACCAGCTCCTAGTAATTGAGATTGGTAAATAGTAAATTGTGTATGGGTTGGATTGGGATAAAGACCAAACTCAACATTTGACTGGCGACTGTCAACAGTTGACAATCTCGCTGCACAAACAAATCCATTACCACTTAATGTTCTACTATTCACACAACCTTCAGCACTTGTGTAAGTATATTTTATGGATCCTAATCCAGTTGCATTAATATTTACCAATCCAGTATTTGTAATACTCACAGCTCCAGTTGCTGTCCAAACACCTTGTGGAATATTAGGTGTGCCTACTACAGTAAAACTTTTGCCAACACAAAAACCTCCAGATGGAGCTCCATAAAAAGGAGACGCAGAACCCGTTAATGGTGTACCTGTAGTATAAGCAATTAATGGCACATTGGGAATAGCATTTACTGTGATAAAATAAGTTGATGAAGCACTACAACCACTTGCATTGGTTATTATATAAATAGCCTCGCCAACACCTGCATTCCTAGCTGTATAAACATTATTTGTATTAGATGTTCTATTATTTCCACTTTTCCAAAAAGCCATTCCACCTGATGGTATAGTTGTAGTATTACTCAATAAAGTAGTTGAGCCCACACAAATAGAGTTGGCACCTGTACTGATATTAGGAACAGGTTGTTGAGCCACAGTTAATAAGATATTTGACGCAGAAACACAAGGATTATTTGCAGACTTGACACTATAAGTAATATTAGTTGTTCCATTACTTTTCGCTGTTACTATACCTTGATAATTAATACTAGCAACTGCATTATTGTCACTGCTCCAAGCACCATAAGGCGTGACATTACCAAAACGAGTAGTACTTCCTAAATTACACATTATTACTTTGGGTAATGCAATCCCTTTATCGTTTGTTATTAATGCAATTTCCGGACTTGGATTAACTGTTAACTTTATAAAATTACTGTTTACTAACGCTGTGGTTTGACAAGCATTATTTGCCGTTAAAACACAGCTTATTATACTACCAGTTTGTAAAGTACCTGAAAGAAATGTGATAGAACTTCCATTACCAACATTGAGTCCATTCTTTTGCCATTGAAAAAGTGGCGATGCTCCTCCATTTGCAGCAATTCCTGTAAATGTTACATTACTGCCACTACACACAGTATCTTTTATAGTTGAAATGAAAACGTTTGGTGTAACCATTTCTGTAACTGTAAGATTTAATGTTGCTGCACTATCGCAACCTGAACTACTTATTAAATTCTTTGTTCTAGAACCTGCTGCATTAAATACTAATCCATTCCAAGTGTAAGGGAGTAGATTTGAGCAAATACTTAAATTAGTAGTTGATGTAGCAGTTTGGTTAACAGCTATTGTAATTATATTGCTTGTGGCAGTAGTTACACTGCTGCAATTACTATTAATAGTCATTACACAAACTACTGTATTACCATTAGTTAAAGATGAACTTGTGTAGCTTGCAACATTGCTACCAACATTGCTACCATTGAGTTTCCATTGGTACGATTGTGTATTAATATTGGTGGATGGAGTTGCCGTAAAGTTTACAATATTACCATTGCATATTGTTGATGGGGTTGCAGTAATTAAAAGTGTTGGCTTGATTTCAGCGATGGAAAAGTCTGCTAAGCGAATACTATCATCACGTAAATCAGATGGCGTAGCAAGGCTTCTATAAATACCCCATTTGGGTCTTATAAACTGATTACTACATCTAATTGTTTTAATATTTGCATTAGCATAGGATAATACAGTTGAACCATCGCTTACTTTTTTTATAACCATAGAATAAGAACCTGCATCACCAATTTTTATAGCTTCTGTAACTTCTACCCAATCATTTTGAAAAATTGATAAATTGGCAGAGGCTACCCTACTGCTACCTGAAGTTGAATCTGCAACATATAACAATTCTAATCTATTGGGCGAAGCCTTACGAGCTGTTAAGGTAAACAAAGGCAAATCATCATCGCCACCTACTGCTTTAACTTGATGAATATGGGTGAAAGATGTTGATGGTAAAAATCCTGCGGTTAATTTAAATTTCCATTTATATGTTACAGTTTCTCCTACTGTTCCTATTAGGCTATCTGGCGATTGATCGTAGGTTTTAATTTCTATCCTTTGCCTGTCAAAACTTAAGCATCTGTCATTATCAGCAGTATTTACAGTAACAGGAAAACTTGTAGGAACGTGTATATAAAATTCAAAAACATACTTGTTTAAGGTGGCATCAAAAACCTCTGCAATATGTCTTCCAAAAGATGGATGGCTATTGCATTGATCTGGTGCTTCTACTGCTGTATAATTAGGTGCAAAAATACTATTGATAAGTTCGTAGGTATTCCCTGGTCCATTTGCAGTAAGTGTAGCTTGAGAATTCACTTTTTGAAATGTTGTAAAAAAAACAATACAAACCAAAGAGATTAAATAAAAATACTTCATTTAAATTAGTAATTTAAGAATTATGAAATACCTAATTAAAAAATGCTTGCAGGGTTATTTAAAATAAACCTACAAGCATTTTTTAGTTAACATTATTACTGATTATTCTACAATTAATTTTTTTGTAGATTTT
>JBMLRA010000252.1:0-1171 GCA_049241265.1 Chitinophagaceae bacterium | reverse complement strand
TTACTGCATAAAAATATTTTCCATCACCTTCTTGTGTAACTCTTATGGGTTCAAATTTTGGTGAGCCGAGTTTTACAATTCTAAGATCTTCAAAAATGTATTTAGTTAAATAACTTTTTTTTAATTCTTTATCTAAATCTTTTAATTGTGCAGTCATCAAGTTGTCGTCTTTGTAATTCCAAACATCAACATTAACTCTTTCAAATTCTGGTAGTGTGGTGTCTTTTGGTGGAAGCTTAGGGGATAGTCCAAAGAAAAGATCACTATTACTTTTGCTAAAGAATAATGAGAAGTTTTCGTTGACAAATTTTTCTCCAATAACACCATTGAGGTACTTATTTTCAATATTGTCTGCTTGCATCAATATGGTTCTTCCTTCTCCATGAATCTGCTGCTGCACGATGCGTTGAACAAAATATAAATCATACTTTTTTTGTTCATTTTTTGTAGTATCGTTAGTGAGAATGAAAGCAGCTAAGTCACCAACTTCATTAAAACAAAAATTTTTAACATCAATATACGCTTTTGCTAATGTGTCTTGTGGAAATGTAAAATTTTCTCTTTCTAAATAAAAAAGAATTAAAGAAGAATTAAGTTTACTATTATTTTTTTTAGTTGTTTCCACAACAAACTTATTCCCATACTTACTAAACAAATACTCCTGCACCAGCTTAATTTTTTGTTCCTTACCATCAGTTAAATTTCTTAATACCAATTCAGTTCCTTCTTCAATATCATCTTCTTTTTTTTGTTTGGCTGTAGAGTCTTTTTTAGGAGTTAAAAGATGAATGCCTTGTTCCTGTGCTTTAGCTATTAAGTTGTTTAAACTATCCATTTGCTTTTGCATAGCAGCAGCTTTATTGCTTAGCTCGTTGAGTTTACCAATACTGTCCAGTTCTTTTTTGTCTTTGGTTTCGGGTAAAGGTTTTTCCATTAAATAAGCCAACCAAACACCAGCTTTTTCTGGCATTTTATAGCTTTTAACTCTTGCTATTTTTTCAAGTTTATTTTGTTCAACATCATAAATACCTAAACTATCTTTAGGCATATCATCAGGTTTCTTTTTGGCAATTTTTGCATCACGAGTTTGCTTGTATGTTGGTTTAATTTTAAACACAACAAACTTGTCATCATCAGTTATGGTAACACTATAGCCACGAGCCACTTCGAG
>JBMLRA010000251.1:0-2833 GCA_049241265.1 Chitinophagaceae bacterium | reverse complement strand
ACATTCTTTTCTTCGTAGATAATATCTTCCGTTTTACACAAGCTGGTTCAGAGGTTTCTGCATTGTTGGGTCGTATGCCTTCAGCTGTGGGTTATCAACCAACTTTGGCTACTGAAATGGGATTGATGCAAGAGCGTATTACTTCAACAAAAAATGGTTCTATTACATCTGTACAAGCAGTTTATGTACCTGCAGATGACTTAACAGATCCAGCTCCTGCAACAACATTTGCTCACTTAGATGCTACTACAGTATTGAGTCGTAAAATTGCTGACTTAGGTATTTATCCTGCTGTTGATCCATTAGATTCTACTTCAAGAATATTAACTGCTGCAATTGTTGGTGAAGCTCACTACGAGTGTGCAAACAGA
This sequence comes from Chitinophagaceae bacterium, assembly GCA_049241265.1. GTDB lineage: Bacteria > Bacteroidota > Bacteroidia > Chitinophagales > Chitinophagaceae > CAIVPM01. The sequence goes on along the minus strand of JBMLRA010000251.1, from coordinate 2,462 downwards.
GTAAAATTAATTTTACAGCGTTATAAAGAGTTACAAGATATCATAGCAATTCTTGGTATGGATGAGCTAAGTGATGAAGATAAAATGACGGTACAACGTGCAAGAAAAGTACAACGTTTCTTATCTCAACCTTTCCACGTTGCAGAACAATTTACAGGTTTAAAAGGTGTATTTGTAAGCATTGAAGATACTATTAGAGGCTTTAACGCCATTATGGATGGTGAAGTTGACCAATATCCAGAAGCAGCATTTAACCTTGTTGGTACTTTGGAAGATGCAATTGAGAAAGGTAAGAAAATGATGAACTAATAATTAGTAAAAATGACTTTAGAAATATTAACTCCAGAAAAGAAATTATATAGTGGCGATGTTTATGGTGTTCAATTGCCTGGCATTAGTGGTTTGTTTGAAGTATTAGATAAACACGCCCCACTCGTAAGTGCTTTAGGAAAAGGGAATATTAAAATATTAAAAACAAAAACACAATTTGAAAACTATAGCATACAAAGTGGTTTTGTAGAAGTTTTGAATAATAAAGCTACTGTATTAATTGAAGGAGCTATTGAAGCCTAATCATCAAAAATTTTATTTTAAAGCCTTGTATTTTTACAAGGCTTTTTTATTAAAATATGTAAATAGTTAATGTATATGAATAGGTTTTTTTTGCTGATATTTTGTATCGTAAATCTTTCATATTGCAAGAAAGATTCAACAATAAATCAATCTAACAATAGTATTACATTTTATAAAGGAGCTGATGTTTCTTGGATTACTGAAATGGAATCATCAGGAGTAAAATTTTATAATAGTGAAGTACAGCAGGAATGCTTATCACTATTAAAACAAAAAGGATTGAATGCCATTCGTTTAAGAGTTTGGGTAAATCCCACAAATGGATGGAACAATTCCAACGATGTTTTGACAAAAGCTATTCGTGCCAATGATTTAGGGTTTAAATTATTGATAGATTTTCATTACAGTGATTCTTGGGCAGATCCTGCTCAACAAACAAAACCAGCATCTTGGGTTACTCAGGATATACAGCAGCTAAAAACATCTGTTTACAACCACACGTATCAAGTGTTACAACAACTAAAAACAAATGGAGTAATTCCATTATGGGTTCAAGTTGGCAATGAAACGAATGATGGAATGTTGTGGCCAGAAGGGAAAGCATCAAGTAATATGAACAATTTTGCTAGTTTTATAAATGCTGGTTACGATGCTGTGAAAGCAAATGATAGTAGCACAAAAGTAATTGTTCATTTATCTAATGGTTACGACAAAAATTTGTTTACGTGGATGTTTGATGGGCTTAAAAATAATGCAGCAAAATATGATGTAATTGGAATGTCTCTTTATCCATCAATAACAAATTGGCAAACTTTAAATAATCAGTGTATCGCTAATATCAACCATCTAACAACTACATACAATAAAGAAGTTATGATTTGTGAAGTTGGAATGCCATGGGATAGTCCTGATGAATCTAAAAATTTTTTGAAAGACTTGATTTCTCAAACAAAAGCTATTGCAAACAATAGAGTTCTGGGTGTTTTTTATTGGGAACCACAAGCCTACAACAATTGGAAAGGATATACTTTGGGTGCTTTTGATAATGCAGGAAAACCAACTATTGCATTAGATGCTTTTAAGTAATTTAATGACTTGCTACTTTAAAATTCAAGGTTGCCCATGCCAAGGAAATAGCAAAAACCACCAATACAATTCCTGATATTTTATTAATGATATGAAGATTGTGTGGAGTTAGTCTTGGACGAATTTTTCCAGCAAGCAAAACTTTTGCAATGTCGGTAGATAAAACAAAAGCTAAACAAACAGCATAAACGGTAATCAAGTATCTAATTGGGTGTAATTCACCAATAACCTGAGATTGAATTTTTGCTGTGGCTGCCAACCAAAATATAAATACGCCAGGATTGAGGGTGTTCATAAAAAACCCAGAAAGAAAAATACCCAATAGCTGTTTTTTGCTAAATACCTTTTCCTGAATTCCACCATTATCATCAAGCATTACTTTTTTAAAGAATAATGTGTAAATACCAATAACAAATAAAAAAACACTTCCCAAAACACCAATAATTGTTTGATGGGTTACGGCTTGTGCAAATAAACTGGTGAGTAAATTACAAACTAAAACAATAACAATATCGCTTGAAGAAACCCCAGCAATAAAGAAAAACCCTCCTTTATGCCCATTATTAAGGCTTTGTTTGATAATTGCAAAAATGACAGGACCAATAGAAATTGCTAATAGCAATCCCATAGTTAATCCTGTAATAATGGCTTCAATCATTCAAAAATTTTATGTGGTGAAAATAATACCAAATCATTAGTTAGAAAATTTTAAATGGCTTTAGGATAATCAAAAAACCAAAATTCTTTGCCAGCTTTTGCAAAATTTGACCAAGTATTTGTATTAATTTTAATAGCAAAAATGC
>JBMLRA010000250.1:5633-13611 GCA_049241265.1 Chitinophagaceae bacterium | reverse complement strand
TGCAATGATGAATGATGAGTAATAAATTATAGGATGAATAAGAAAAAATTTTCTAGAGCATAGAATTTACAATCATTTCTGCTACTTTTTCTCCGTCCATTGCAGCACTAACAATACCTCCTGCATAACCTGCTCCCTCTGCACAAGGATACAAATTTTTTATTTGTGGGTGTTGTAAATTATCATCATTACGTGGAATACGAACTGGAGAAGAAGTCCTACTTTCAGTAGCAACAACAATAGCTTCATTAGTATAATATCCTTTCATCCTTTTTCCAAAAGCTTGTAACCCACCTTGTAATGCTTTATGAACAAAAGCTGGTAAAACTGTTTTTAAATCAACACTATTTAAACCTGGTAAATAAGAACAATCTGGCAAGTTAGATGATGTTTTACCCTCACAAAAATCAACAACTCTTTGTGCTGGTGCAACTAATTTTCCATCACCTGCTTTAAACGCTTTTTGCTCTACTTGTTGTTGAAAATTCATTAGAGATAGTGGATTATTAGGAATTTGATAAAGGGTATTGTTAGACTTGTTTTGTTTCTCCCAATTCCCAATTCCTAATTCCTTTACAGCATCTTGTAACTCAACAGTAACAACCATTCCACTATTAGCATAAGGATTATTTCTTTTGCTAGGGCTCCATCCGTTTACAACAAGTTCATTTGCATTTGTAGCTGCTGGTGCAATAATTCCTCCAGGGCACATACAAAAGCTAAACACTCCTCTCCCATTAACTTGCTCAACCAAACTGTATGCAGCTGGAGGTAATTCTTCTGGTCTATTTGTAATAGCAGATGCATTAAGATGATATTGACAACCATCAATGATACTCTGTGGATGCTCGATTCTAACACCAAGAGCAAACGGCTTAGCTTCTATTGATATATTTTTATTATGGAGTAATTCAAAAATATCTCTGGCACTATGCCCTGTTGCAAGTATGACATTATCTGCTAAAAACCTATCACCATCAGCTGTTACAACAGATTTTATTGCATCATTTTTTAAATCAAAATCAACAACTTTTTTATTAAAATGTACTTCTCCACCATTAGCTTCAATGCACTCACGCATTGCAGTTATAATATGTGGTAATTTGTTTGTTCCAATGTGTGGGTGTGCCTGATACAAAATTTTTTCATCGGCACCAAATTGTACAAATAAATTTAAGATTCTATCAATGCTACCACGTTTACTGCTTCTTGTATAAAGCTTGCCATCACTATAAGTTCCTGCACCACCTTCACCAAAACAATAATTACTTTCTGTATTTACAACACCTTGCTTATTTAATGCTGCTAAGTCTCTTCTTCTATCTCTAACATTTTTGCCTCGTTCTAAAATAATTGGTTTAATACCCAATTCTAATAATTTTAATGCAGCAAATAAACCTGCAGGTCCTGCACCAATGATGATTACAGATTTATTTGAATGAGATACATCTTTAAATAAAATTCTATCTGATTGTCGTGCAATAAAAGGTTCGTCTATAAAAACCTGCAAGGTAATATTAAACCAAACTTGATGTCTGCTTCGTGCATCAATAGATTCTTTAAGTTTATAGAATCCAGTTACGCTAGTTTCTTTAATAGATAAACTTGCAGCTATATATGATGTAATAACAGCATCATTTGATGCCTCTGATGGAGTAAGTTTTAAAGATATTCTTTGTTGCATTTGAGTTAGGTTTTTATCCTAAAAAATAAATGACAGTTTTAGAAATGATTTAGGTATATAAATCATTTATCAATTTTGATACCACTTCGCCACTAATTAAACTTGGTGGTACACCTGGTCCAGGAACTGTCAACTGACCTGTATAAAATAAATTGCTCACCTTTTTACTTCTACAATTTGGCTTTAAAATGCTTGTTTGCATTAATGTATTTGCAAGCCCATAAGCATTGCCTTTAAACGAATGATAATCTTCTATAAAATTACTTGTTGCATAAGACTTATAGTAAACGATGTTCTCTTTTATCTTTTCACCAATTCTATCTTCAAACCTTTTAATAATTAAATCAAAATACTTTTTTCTAAGTTCTTCTGTGTCGTTATTTAACCCAGATGCTATTGGTATTAAAAAAAATAAGTTTTCGCATCCATCAGGTGCCACTGTTTCATCTGTTACAGATGGGGCACACACATAAAACAATGGATTGCTTGGATATTCTTTTGTGGTATAAATTTCTTTTCCGTGAATATCAAATGAAGTATCAAAAAACAAAGTGTGATGATTAATTTTATTGAGCTTTTTATTTAACCCTATATAATACAACAAACAACTGGGAGCCATTACCCTGCTTTCCCAATACTTTCTGGAATATGATTGATATAAAGGCTCTAGAAGCTTTGTTTCGGTATGATGATAATCTGCAGATGAAACAATAATTCCAGCCCTTTGAAGGCTTAATTTATTGGTTAAGGTATTAATAGTTTCTACAGACTCAATCATATCGTGTTGCACGTGCATTTTTGCAACTTCTTCATTAAATGCAAAATCAACACCAAGCTCCAACGCAAGTTTATACATAGCATCAACAATACTATACATTCCTTTTTGGGGATACCAAGTTCCACCCACTAAATCTGCATAATTCATTAAGCTGTATAGTGCAGGAATATTTTCTGCCAATGCACCTAAAAATAAAACAGGAAATTCGAGAAGTTGTTGTAATTTTTTATTTGAAAAATGTTTGGCTACGTGCTTTTTCATATTAGTAAATATGTCTAAACGCAGCAATCCTTTGATAACATCAATATCTAAAAATTCTGTAATAGATTGGCTAGGTTTAAATACAAGTTTATTAATTCCAACTTTATATTTATACGCAGCTTCTGCAATAAATTTTTCTAACTTCTCGCCTCCTTTCTCTTCATACGAATCAAATAATTTTTTCAATTCCCCCCAACTGGCAGGAATGGTTGTTTCACCATCTTCCCAAACCACTTTATAGCTTGGGTCTAGTCTTTCAAGTTGATAATAATCGGAAACCTTTTTACCAAACTGATTAAAAAATCTTTCAAAAACATCTGGCATCCAATACCAGCTTGGTCCCATATCAAAGACAAATCCATCTGCTTTCAATTGCCTTGCTCTTCCACCTGGTGTAGCATTTTTTTCAATAACTCTTACCTGCCAGCCAGCTTTTGCTAGAAAACAAGCTACTGATAAGCCTGAGAAACCCGAACCTATTATTATTGCTGATTTATTCACTTATTTTTCCAATTTCTATTTTAGTGTTACAACGTTCAATATCAGCTTTATAATCTGCAATTTTTTCGTTGTTAAATGAATTAGTAATAGCTTTTTTATAAAGCAGTATGGCTTCATTATAATTTGCAAGTGTCTCCTCAATCATTCCAAAACGATAGTAAATCCAAGCTTTTTCTACAGTAGTAACATTTAAACACTTTTCAAGGTGGCTTTTCAATGCATCAAACTTATCTAAATCGAAATAAATAGTTGACAAATGAAAATAAGGATGAGGGTATAAAGGGTCTGCTTGTATTGCTGCTTTAAAATGATTTTCGGCTTTGGCATAATTATCAAACTGTGTTTTATAAATCCAACCCATACTATTATGTGCAGGTGCAAAACCTGGCTCCTCATAGAGTATAGTTTCATATTTTTCAAAAGCTTCGTGATAGTTAGTATTTCTAATATCAGCTTCTGCTTCTAAGTATAGTTGTTCTACTTTTGTAGTCATAAAATTTGTTTGAGGTTTAAAGTTTAAGGCTTAAAGTTTTTACTGTTATTTATAACTTTTTGCATCAAACATTGTCTAAATCTAACATCTAAAATCTTCAAGTAGTAAATTGTATTACCACCCCAACACCCAAGCAAAAATTAATGGTGCAACAATTGTTGCATCGCTTTCTACAATAAATTTCGGTGTATTAATATCTAACTTTCCCCAAGTAATTTTTTCATTTGGAACTGCACCACTATAAGATCCATAACTTGTTGTTGAATCTGAAATTTGGCAGAAATAACTCCAAAAAGGAACATCGTGCCACTCCAAGTCTTGATACATCATAGGCACTACGCAAATAGGAAAATCACCAGCAATACCGCCACCAATTTGAAAGAAGCCAACTCCTTTTCCAGCACTGTTTGCCCTGTACCATTCTGTAAGCCAAACCATATATTCAATACCACTTTTAACAAGGTCGGCTTTCAATTCTCCTTTAATAACATAGCTTGCAAAAATATTTCCTGTTGTGCTGTCTTCCCATCCTGGGCAAACAATAGGAATATTTTTTTCAGCAGCAGCAACTATCCAACTATCTTTTTTATCTATTTCATAATACTGTTCCAACTCGCCACTTAAAACTGTTTTGTATAAAAATTCATGAGGAAAATATCTTTCGCCAGCAGCTGCAGCATCTTTCCATTGCTTCACTAAATGTTTTTGCAATCTTCTAAAAGCTTCTTCCTCTGGAATACAAGTATCTGTTACACGATTGTAATGATTTTCTAATAAATCCCACTCATCTTGTGGTGTTAAGTCTCTGTAATTAGGAACTCTTTTGTAATGACTGTGTGCTACCAAATTCATCACATCTTCTTCCAAATTAGCACCAGTACAACTAATAATATCAACCTTTCCTTGACGAATCATTTCAGCAAAACTAATTCCCAGTTCAGCTGTACTCATTGCACCAGCAAGGGTTACCATCATTTTACCACCTTCTAACAAATGTGTTTCATAACCTTTAGCTGCATCAACCAAAGCTGCTGCATTAAAATGTCGGTAATGATGTTCTACAAATTTTGATATAGGTCCTTTATTCATTGTTTTAATTTTAGTGGGCAAATGTAGGCGTTGATTTGCAATTATTGTTTTAAGTTAACAGGTTTGCCAATGCTTGCAATGCAATAAATAACTTTATATCACAAATTATAAACAATACATTAAACGTTTCTTACTTTCGTAACTCTATCTATAAATATTAAAAGTAAAAAAAATGAAAAAATTATTTCTTGTTGTTGCTATTGCAACCTTTACTGCTTCTGCAAACATATATGCACAAGAAGGTAGACAATTTGATCCTGCTGCTATGAAAGAAATGCAAAAAAAGAAATTAAAAGAAGACTTAAAATTAACTGATGTTCAAGCTGATAGTGTGGCTACTATTCAATTTGAAAGTATGAATAAACTTAGAGGATTGAGAAGTTTGGAGCAGGGTGAAAGGCAAGCCAAAATTAAAGAGGTTAACGAAGCTAATAAAGCACGTTTAAAAGCTGCTTTAGGAGATGATTCATTGGTTGAAAAGGTACTTGCATACCAAGAAGAACAACGCAAGCAAAGAGCTGAAAGAATGAGGAACAGAGAATAAAACACCTGAACATTGAAACCAAAGCCACAGCATTTGTTGTGGCTTTGTTATTAATAAAAATTATAATATACAGAAGCTAATTTTTCAATATTAAAGTATTAATTATTCATCAATCTCCCCACCTTTGCAATCTAAATAATAGCTATATGAATTTTGGATATTTCAGTTACCCACAACCAGCCAATGAGCCAGTTTTAAACTATGCTCCTAACAGTGCCGAAAAAATCAATCTTAAAAAAGCCCTTGCTGATTTAAAATCTCAAGAAATAGATATTCCAATGTATATTGGAAGTAAAGAAGTAAGAACCAATAAAAAAGTAGCTATTCATCCACCACACGAAACCAAGCATACTTTGGGTTATTTTAGTGCAGGAGATGAAAGCCACGTTAAACAAGCTATTGATGCAGCTCTTGCTGCTAAATCATCTTGGGAAAATATGAGTTGGGAAAATCGTGCTGCTATCTTTTTAAAAGCTGCTGATTTATTGGCTACAAAATATCGTGGCTACATTAATGCTGCAACAATGCTTGGGCAAAGCAAAAATGCTTATCAGGCAGAGATTGATGCTAGTTGTGAATTGATAGATTTTCTACGTTTTAATGTTCATTTTTTAAGTGAAATATATAAGCAACAACCTGTCTCTTCTCCTGGAATGCACAACAGAATGGAATGGCGTGCATTGGAAGGATTTGTTTTGGCAGTTACTCCTTTTAACTTTACAGCGATTGGTGGCAACTTACCAACAAGTGCAGCTATGTGTGGCAATGTGGTTGTTTGGAAACCAGCAAACACACAAATTTACTCCGCTCAAATGTTTATGAAAGTGTTGAAAGAGGCTGGCTTGCCAGATGGTGTTATCAATTTAATTTATGTTGATGGACCAACCATTGGTAAAGTTTGCTTTAGCCATAAAGACTTTGCTGGCGTGCATTTCACAGGAAGCACAGGTGTGTTTAACAATATGTGGAAGACCATTGGTGAAAATATGAGTAAGTATAAATCTTACCCAAGAATTGTTGGCGAAACTGGTGGTAAAGATTTTGTGATAGCACACAAAAGTGCAGATGTAGATACAGTTGTAACTGCATTATTACGTGGTGCATTTGAATATCAGGGGCAAAAATGCAGTGCAGCATCAAGGGCTTATATACCAAGCAATTTAGCTAATGCTATAAAGAAAAAATTAGTTGCTGGTGTTGAGAGTATGAAGATGGGGACAACAGAAGACTTTACTAATTTTATCAATGCTGTAATAGATGAAAAAAGTTTTAACAATATCAAATCATACATCGATAAAGCGAAACGTAGTAAAGTAGCATCAATACTGGCTGGGGGTAAATGTGACAACAAAGAAGGATGGTTTGTGCAACCAACAATTATTGAAACAACTGACCCGAAATTTGTTACGATGTGTGAAGAAATTTTTGGTCCAGTTTTAACCATTTATGTTTACCCTGCAAATGAGTTTGAAAAAACTTTAGCATTAGTTGATTCAACTTCTCCTTACGCTTTAACAGGTGCTGTTATTAGTAATGATAGATATGCTACAGATACAGCAACTGCTGCACTTAGACATAGTGCAGGTAATTTTTATATTAACGATAAACCAACAGGTGCTGTGGTGGGTCAACAACCATTTGGTGGAGCAAGAGGCAGTGGCACAAATGATAAAGCTGGCAGTATGATAAATTTATATCGCTGGTTAAGTGCAAGAACCATTAAAGAAACATTTAATGCAGCTACAGATTATAGATATTCATTCCTTCAGGAAGCTTAGAGAGTTTAAGATGTAGATTTTAGAATTACGATTTATTAAATATTGATTAATGAAAAAAATAGCAATTCTTCTAGCATTATTTGTTAGTTTTCAAACTTCTTTTGCCCAAGAAAAAAGAGGGTTTGATATTAATAAAATATTTGTAGGAGGGACAGTAGTATTCGATTTGGGCTTCGGAAACAACAGTGAATTTTCTATTGGCGGCAATCCTGAAATTGGATATTCTATATTTAAAAATGTAGACTTAGGTATTTGTGGTAACTATATATACACTAATTCAAGTACTAGAAATGGAACAACTAGTGGTATCACAACTCAGAAAATAAGGATAACTTTATCAGGGTTAGGAATCTTTACCAGAATTCATATAACTGATGGTTTCTTTTTGCAACTTCAACCAGAATTCAATAATATAAAGTACAGAAGGTTTTTAGAAAATCCTGATATAACTATAGAGGAAGGCAGTTATCCAACACCTACTAGAAAACTTGATGATGGATAACTGCCTTCCTGATATAACTATAGAGGAAGGCAGTTATCCATCATCAAGTTTTCTAGTAGGTGTTGGTTTTGGTAGTCGTGAAGTTGGAAGAATTAATTTTTTCACAACAATTCTAATTGATTTACAAAAAGATTTATACTCACCTTATAGAAGCTACACAGGTAATATAAATCCAATAATAAGAAGTGGAATTAATTTTTACTTCAACAGAAAAAAGAAATAAACTAATACATTTCACCATAAAAAAAACTAAAGGGATTTTGCTAATGCAAAATCCCTTTAGTTTACTGGAGTATAAAGCAAACTTTAAAACAATCCATATAACTGGCTATCTACCCTACTAATAAT
>JBMLRA010000250.1:0-5533 GCA_049241265.1 Chitinophagaceae bacterium | reverse complement strand
TATAAAGCAAACTTTAAAACAATCCATATAACTGGCTATCTACCCTACTAATAATTTCTCCTAAATGTTCTTCATTTTCACCAAACTTGTTTTTATCAACATCAATAATTAAAAGAGAACCTTCTTTATAATTATCAATCCATTTGTTATAGTATTCGTTTAATTTTTTAAGATAATCAAGGCGTATGTTCTCCTCATAATCTCTACCACGCTTTTGAATTTGTGAAACCAATGTAGGTACTGATGCTTTTAAATAAATCAATAAGTCTGGTGGTTGCACCATTGTTTTTAATGTTTGAAAAAAACTATAATAATTATCAAAATCTCTTTTTGGCATTAAGCCCATATCGTGCAAATTCGGGGCAAAAATATTAGCATCTTCATAGATGGTTCTATCCTGAATAACAGTTTCTGTTCCGTGTTGAATCTCTAATAATTGATTCAGCCTACTATTTAAAAAATAAATTTGAAGGTTAAAGCTCCAACGTGGCATATCCTCGTAAAAGTCCATCAAATAAGGATTGTGATCAACATCTTCAAACTGAGGAATCCATTTGTAATGCTTGCTCAACATTTCAGTTAAAGTTGTCTTTCCTGCTCCAATATTTCCAGCAATTGCAATGTGTTTTGGTTTTTTTATTTTGCTCATTATTCTATGTACAAAGTACGATTTTAGATGTACGATTTATTATTTTATTAAAACTGATAGCTATCCTAACACTGCTTTTCTCACCAATTTAATTGTTTCACTTGCACTTGCTCTTGCCTTATCTGCACCTTCTTTGATAATTTTATTAAGCAGTTCTTCATTGCTTTGCAAATCTGCTGCTTTTTCTCGTATTGGTTTAACAAAAGCTACCATATCTTCAGCCAATTGCTTTTTAAAATCACCATATCTGATTACACAATTACCAGAATAACTATTATTAAAATCATCATCAAACTTCTTAACTGTATCTGTTGAGCTCACCAAATTCATCAATGTAAAAAGATTTTCAATATAGTCTGGCTTTTGAGCGTTTGGTTCACTAGGGCCTTGATCGGTTTTAGCTTTCATTATTTTTTTTCTAATAGCTTCGTCATCATCAGCCAAATATAAAGTGGCTAATTGGTTTTCGCTTTTGCTCATTTTACCATTGCCATCCAAACTCATAATTTTAACCAATTGTTCGCCATAATTAAAGCCATATGGTTCTGGAAAAACTTCTCCATATCTATGATTAAAACGTTGGGCAAAGTTTCGTGCCATTTCCATATTTTGTTCTTGATCTTTCCCAACAGGCACTTTTACAGCACGATGAATTAATATATCAGCAGCTTGTAACACAGGATAGGTAAGCAATCCAGCGTTTACATTATCTGGTTGTGTACGTACTTTATCTTTAAATGTGGTTGTTTTTTCAAGCTCACCTTTGTAAGCCAACATATTTAAGTAAAGATATAACTCTGCAATTTCTGGTACATCACTTTGTACATAAAATACTGCTTTATTGGTATCAACTCCACAAGCAATATTTTCTGCTACAACCCTTCTTACAGCAGCTTTCAGCTCTTTGGTATCTGGATGTGTTGTTAAAGAATGCCAATTTGCAACAAAGAAAAAACAGTTGTAATCATCTTGCATTCTAACATAATTACGCATTGCACCAAAATAGTTTCCTAAATGTAGAAAACCAGTTGGTCTAATACCACTTAAAACAACTTCTTTTACCATAGCTGCGAATATAGGTTTAGGGTTTGAGTTGATTTAATTTTTGTTTTTGATTTTCATAATTTTTTCTTGAGATAACAAATTGGAGAAAAAAAACTTAAAAAAAATAGATGTACAAACATCTATTTCCTTATTTTTACATTATTAATCAAAAAAAATAAACTAAAAAAATTATGAAAAAAGTATTCGTTGCTTGTGCTAGTTTAGTAGTATTGGCTAGTGTTGTAGCATTTACACCTGTTAACAAAGCTGGTGAACCAACTACACTTTCTGTAGATGCGAAACAATCAAAAGTTGATTTTAGTGGTAGCAAAAAAGGTGGTTATCACCCAGGTTATTTTCCAGTAAAAGAAGGAAATGTAGTTGTGAGTGGTGGAAAAATTACTGGTGGTAAATTTACAATAGATTTAGCTGGTGTGAAAGTAACTGATAATGCAGGCGAAAAATTAGAAGGTCATTTAAAAGCTCCAGATTTTTTTGATGTAGCAAAAGCATCTGAAGCTGTTTATGAAATTACAAGTGTTAGTTACGCTGATGCTAACACTGCTCAGATTACTGGAAACTTAACTTTAAAAGGCGTTAAAGCTGAAGTAAAATTTGATGCAAAAATTAGAGAAGCTAGTGATTCAAAAGTGTTTGCAGAAGCTTTTTTTAACTTAGACAGAACAAAATTTGGTATTATGTATGGTGTTGGAATGGTGTCTAATGATGTTCAAATTGGTGTTCATTTATTTGCAGGAAAATAGTTTAAAGCAAATTTTATAAACAATAAAAGCAGCCTATGGGCTGCTTTTATTGTTTAAGGGAAACTTTATTTCTTTAAAACTGGCTTCACTATATGATTAGCTAAATCTAAATTCAATTTTTTAATATCCTCTAAAACTAATTGTGCTATTTTTCTTGCTCCTAACTCATTAAAATGTGTATTATCTTCTTTGCCATCAGGATAATTAGGATGTTCTCCTTTTTCAAGTTGATTAAACAGTAATTTTGAATTTTCAACACCAAATTTTTCAAGTAACACTGTACTTGATTTTTGTAAATCAATCATTGGTACATTTAATTCTACAGATAGCTCTCTTACAATTTGTGTGTACACTCCGTGCCCATCAACAATATGGTTTTCCTTGTCAAATTTTCTTCTTGCAACAGCAGTAATTAGCACAGGCAAAGCCTTTCGTTCTTTTGTTTCATTAACAAATTTTGTTAAATTAATTTTAAATTGTTCTGGCGTAACATATCTATCAACTTTTTCTTTAGACTGATCATTATGCCCAAACTGAATAAAAACATAATCACCTTCTTTCAAACTATCATATACAGGTTGCCACCTATTTTCATTAATAAACGTTCTGGTACTTCTACCATTTTTTGCTCTATTATCAACTTCAATAGTAGAATCAAAAAAACTAGCAAATGGCATTCCCCATCCAGTTTCAGGGTATACTTTGGTTTCTTTTATACTAATAGTGCTATCACCAATCAAATAGACTTTTGTTTTCTTTTTTATTGGTTGAATAAATGATAACAATAAAATTGTTGCTAAAAAGAATTGTATTTTTTTCATTTTAAAATTTTAATCACTAGTCAGTTTACGACAATTATATAGGACAGTTCCCGTTTCAAAAATGCTTAAGTTCCAGTTTCCTAGTATGTTTTTGAAAGAATATTTTTCTGCTTCAGTTTGGGTTAATTGTTTGCTCCATTTTACTCTTGCCGTTGTATTTGCACCAGGACCAGAACTATTATACTCAGCATATCTTGCAGTTGCTTCATTAGCAGGGTTTTTCCAATTATTCCATCCCTCAGCGACAATGTGGTTACCCATCCAACAATTTATATAAGTAACGCTTGCAGTTGGTGTCCAAGGTCTGCCAAGTGATACTTTATTAATATTTGAATCGGCAGTTAGTTTACAATTAAAAAAAACAAAGCCATAAGGAACAATACTGTTTGTGGATGCAGCAGTTATATGAGAGTTTTTTTTGCTGTGTATGTGGCAGTTATCAAACACTGCTGTTGAAGCACCAAAAATAAAATCGGTTGTTCCTTCAATATAGCAATTTTGAAAATACTGTTTTACTCCACTTCCACTTAAAAACAAAACATCCTGAAAACCTTCAATATTACAATTTTTAAACGATGCTCTATCACCTTCTACCCTAAGAGCTACAGCTTGTCCAGCAGTAAATCCAGCATTGTTTTCAAAGGTTAAATTCTCTGCGTGAAAATCATCTGCATAAACAAAAAAACTAGCACAAGTCCAAGTATTAAGCGTATCGCCATTTTCAACTTTTAATCCCGAATGATTATTATATGTTATTACTGTACTATCCTCATTCTCTCCTAATAAAATGATATTATTTTTCCTTGTATCAACCACAACTCTTTCTTTATAAATTCCTTTTTTTACATAAATGACATATTTTTTTTTGTTATTTATAGGAACTGCATCTATAGCTGACTGTATTGTTTTATACTTGGATAAAGCCGATTGAGAAACTATAATTTTAGTTTGAGATAGAGATGTTAACCCAATTAACAATGCCAAAATTAACTGCAAACTTTTTTTCATATTGATACAATTAAAAATGGGAGCAATTTACTGCTCCCATAATAAAATCAGTTAATTACAATTTATTGTACCGAAATAATTTTAGCACTTTTGAAAGTACCATTTGAAACCTCTAATGTATAATTACCACTGTTTACATTAGCTGGTAATACTATAGCTTTAGCAACATTTGTTCCACCACTAGTTAATATTGCAGTATGCACTAAAGCACCTGACATATTAAATATGTTTACTTTATAATCACCTGCACTTACACCATTTAATTCAATGTTTGCGGTGCTGCCTTTTACAGGATTAGGATAAATAGACAATCCACCTCTTGTTTTTCCAATATTGATTCTTACGACATTACTGTATTGTTGTTTACCATTTTTGTCAATAGCTTTAATACGATAGTAATTTAAACCAGTATTAGGCGAATTATCAACCCAGTTATAAACACTTGCTTTTGTTGCATTTAAATTACCTACTTGAGTAAAATTATCTCCATTAGCAGAACGCTCAATGATGTAACTGTTCATATTAACTTCTGATTCAATACCAAAATTTAATTTAACAATACCAATGTTTTCAGATGCAGAAACCCCACCAAAAGTTACAGGTGTAATTGCTGAAAAACTTGTTACTCTAATACTATCAACATCTGTATCAGTACCTGGACGACAAACAATTTTTAAGCGTTTTGCAGTTGCTGATGCAATAATAACAGTAGTATCGTTACAAACAACAGTAGCAGCAGAAGATCTCATTAAAACTACTGGAACCCAATTTGGTGTTGTTGCTAATGTATCAGTTGTCATCCAAATTGTGTAAGAACGAGATGCTCTAGCTCTATATACTCTAAATTCTTGAATGCCATTGTAAACAATTGGTGTTACCAAGTAACCTGAATCTGTTACCCCACTAATATTTCTGTAACGAACGTGAGGATTTCCTGCTGGACATCCTGTTCCAGTTGTTCTATATACGTTGAATCCATACCAGCTACCAGCATTACCATTGAAATATGCACCTCCAGAAGCTGTGGGTGCTACTGTTGGTAAATCACAAGCAGGAGCTACTCCAGGTTCAAACCCTTCAGTCCAGTAAAGTTGGTTTTGAGAAAAAGATGCTAGAGATAAAAGTGAAGTAATACTTAATAACAAAAATTTTTTGTAAATTTTTTTCATATCGAAGCTATTTTTTTAATTTAATGCAATTTAGAATTTTGTTTTTTAGAAATACTAATTTAAATATAGTTTCTATGC
>JBMLRA010000249.1:0-11034 GCA_049241265.1 Chitinophagaceae bacterium | reverse complement strand
TATATTGGTAATTATGTAAATTTTACCGACACATTTGTTGGCGAAAAAGGCACACTAGATTTAAGCTATTGGGTACTAGATTACAATAAAGAAAAAGCTGAAGAACAGTTTAAGCAGGTTAAGCCAATGTTAAAAGCATTTGAGTATTGGTTTGGTGCTTATCCTTTTTATGAAGATGGTTACAAGCTAGTTGAATCTCCATATTTAGGTATGGAACATCAAAGTGCTATTGCTTATGGCAATGGATATCAAAATGGTTACAAAGGAAGAGATTTAAGTGGCAGTGGCTGGGGTTTAAAATGGGACTTTATTGTTGTGCACGAAAGTGGGCACGAATGGTTTGCAAATTCAATTACCACTAATGATATTGCAGATATGTGGGTACACGAAGGCTTTACAAATTACAGTGAAGTATTGTTTACAGAATATTATTATGGTAAAGAAGCTGGTAATGATTATTGCTTTGGACTAAGAAAAAACATAAGAAATGATGAGCCAGTTACTGGCACTTATGGTGTTAATAAAGAAGGCAGTGGCGATATGTATTATAAAGCTAGTAATATGATACACAGTATTAGAAATGCTTTGAACGATGATGAGAAGTTTAGAAAAATTTTAAGAGGAATGAACTCAACATTTTATCACAAAACTGTTGCTGGAAAAGACATTCAACAATATTTAATTGAACAAACAGGACTCGATTTACAAACAACATTTGACCAATATTTAACCACAACCCAAATTCCACAATTAGATTATTACATTAAAGGCAAGAAACTGTTTTATAAATATTCTAATTGCATAGATGGATTTAATATGCCTATTACGCTTACACCTAAATCACAAACCATAATACCTACAACAACTTGGCAACACACTAGATTAAAAAGAAAAAATAGAAGTTGGGTTACAGAAAAAAACATAGAAAGATTGTACTTATTGAAAGTAAAAAAACAAGTAAATGAAGTTAGGTGATATTAAAATTTTTATTTGTTTACTAATGCTTTGCTACACAGCTAATGCACAAAAATCAAATTATGGTAATTGGCTGATATATTTTGGTAATCAGGCAATCAATAAAAAATGGAATTGGCATAATGAAATTCAATATAGAAATTATGATGCATTGGGCGATATGGAGCAGTTGTTATTAAGAATAGGTTTGGGCTATAACTTAACCGAAAATAACAATAATGTTTTACTAGGATACGCATATGTAAAATCAAATAGATACATTACCAATACTGAAGATAAAACCTCTAATGAAGAGCATAGAATATACCAGCAATTTATAACAAGGCAAAGTTATAAAGGCATCAATATACTGCACAGATACAGAGTTGAAGAAAGATTTTTGCAAAAAGATTTTAAACTTAGATTTAGATACTTTTTATCAATAAATATTCCTTTTACAAAACCTGCAATGCAGCCTAATGCGTTCTATTTATCCATATACAATGAGATATTTTTAAACAATACTTCATCCAGTTTTGATAGAAACAGGGTATATGGTGCCATTGGATATGTGGTAAATAAAAATGTAAGATTTGAGCTTGGTACTATGTCGCAACTTTTAGAAAATAACAATCGTAATCAATTTCAAATTGTGTTGTTTAACAATACACCTTTCTCAAAATAATATCACAACTATCTTTACAGCCTAAAACTTATTAATGCAAACACTTCGAAAACAAACCATTTTATCAAGCATATTTATGATAATGGGTTTTATGTTTGGAGGAATAACTATTTTGTTATACACAAAATATGGTGTTTTAACAAAAGAAGAAGTTGGACTTACTAAAATTATTATTGATTTTTCGCAGCTTGCTGTTGCTTTTTCTAGCCTTGGGTTATTGCCAGTGTTGTATAAATTTCATCCCTATTACAACGATAATTTACCCAAAAATAAAAACGAATTACTTACCATAGTTTTTATGGGATGCTTAATAGGCTTCTCCATTTTTTGTGCTGTAGGTTATTTTATAAAACCAATTTTTGTTCGCAAATACAGTGGCAACTCCCCTTTAGTAGTTGATTATTATCCTTATTTATTTGTTTTTGCATTTGGGATGTTACTGTTTTCTGTATTCGAATCCCTTTCGTTTGTTAGGCACAGGTCAATTGTTTCTAATTTTCTAAAAGAAACAGCACTAAGATTAATGACTGTGTTATTGTTGGTAGTGTTTTATTTTTTAAAACAAACGCAATCAATGTCATTCGACACTTTCATTTCACTCTATAGTATGCAAATGCTACTAATATTTTTTATATTGTTTTTTTATTTAAAGCAAAAAGGCGAAATACATTTTCATTTTAAAATAGGGATTGTTACAAAAAGGTTTTGGAAAAAAATGCTTTCAATGCAATCATTATTATACTCAAGTTTATTAATAACAACTTTGGCAACAGTAATAGATGCGTTTGTTTTGGGAGCCAAAAAAGGTGGTGCAACTGTTGGCGATTTTACTATAGCTCAATATGGGGCAAATTTAGTAAGCGTACCACAAAAAGCTATTATTGGTGGTTCTATTGGAATATTAACAATTGCCTGGAAAAATAAAAATTTCTTAGAAATTAATAGAATCTATTCAAGGTCTTGCATCAACTTATCGTTAATGGTGCTTTTTTTATTTGGTAATATTTGGCTAAATGCAATTCCATTAATTGATTTTTTAAAAATAGACCCAACTTGGAAACTAGGTATGAACACAATGTTTTTTATTTGTGTGGCAAGGGTAATAGATGCATCTACTGGTGTAAATAATTTAATTTTAGGCACATCAACCTACTGGCGATTTGATTATATAACAGGAATTATTTTATTGGCAATAAGAGTGCCTACATCTTTTTATTTTATTGATAAATTTGGATTGATAGGTTCTGCTTATTCCGATATTCTTTCAATGTTGATTTATAACTTTATTCGTTACGAATATTTGCGTAGAAAATTTAATATGCAACCATTTACATATAAAAATTTGCTAGCTATATTATTAGCTATACTAGCATATTATATTGCATTTTATAGTTGCTTCAGTTTTAGTGGGTTTATGGGAATCGCATTAAGAGGATTTATTTTTTCTACAGTAATGATTGTAGGAATTTTTGCTTTTAAATTAACACCTGATGCAAAACAATTATGGGATAGATGGGCGTTGAAAATTAGGAATTAGAAATTGAATTTCAACTCAAGAACATAACTCACAATTAAAAACATACGAAAACAATGAACTCATTTGGAAACATATTTAAACTCTCCATTTTTGGCGAATCTCATGGTAGTTGTGTGGGTATTGTAATTGATAATGTAACAGCAGGTTTGAGTTTAGATATCGACGACTTTATATTTGATATTGAAAGAAGAAAAGGTGGCATACAAAAAGGAACAACGCCAAGAAAGGAGGAAGATTTGCCCATATTAAAATCTGGAATTTTTAATGGCAAAACAACTGGTGCACCATTAACTATCATATTTGAAAATAATAATACCAGAAGTGGTGATTATGAAAAACAAAGAGATATACCAAGACCAGGACATGCTGATTTTGTTGCCTCAAAAAAGTTTGGAGGTTTTGAAGACTATAGAGGTGGAGGGCATTTTAGTGGAAGATTAACACTGTGTTTAGTAGCTGCTGGAGTTGTTGCAAAAAAAATGCTACAAAATATTGTTATTAATGCAACCCTAATTGAAGTAGCTGGAGAATTTGATATAGAAAAAGGAATTCAAAAAGCAATTGATGCCAAAGATTCAGTTGGTGGTATTATTGAGTGTAGAACAAATGGATTGCCTATTGGCTTAGGTGAGCCATTTTTTGATAGTGTTGAATGTTTAATAAGCCATATTGTTTTTGCTATTCCTGCCATAAAAGGTATTGAATTTGGGAATGGATTTGCTGCCACAAAATTATTTGGCTCTCAAAATAACGATGCTATAATTAATGAGACTGGAACCACCAAAACCAATCATTCAGGTGGTATTGTTGGTGGATTAACCAATGGCAATGAGCTTGTTTTTAGAGTAGCCGTTAAGCCAACATCATCAACACCACAACAACAAGAATCATTCAATATTGCTACAAATAAAATTGAAGAATTTGCTGTAAAAGGTCGTCATGATTTGTGCATTGCTTTACGTGTGCCAGTTGTTGTAGAAGCAGTAACAGCAATAGTTTTAGCTGATTTAATGATGCAAGAACAAAAAATTGTAAGAAGGATTAAATAATACATATTATGGAAAATATTTATCATATAACCACCATTAATGAGTGGGAGGTTGCTAAAAGAGATGGCTTTTATGTTGCAGCTTCATTACCAATAGAAGGATTTATTCATTGCAGTAAAGCCGAGCAAGTAGAAGGTGTTTTAGAACGTTACTATAAAGGTGTTACAGGATTAGTAAAACTTGTAATTGATGTATCTAAACTAAATCATAAATTAATCTATGAATTAGCCCCTTCTATAAATCAAGAGTTTCCACATATTTATGGCTCAATAAATATTGATGCGGTGGTTAATGTAATAATATTGAATTAGTAACTTTTAATAAACAAGTGTGCATACAGATTCTATTAGTTTAAATAAGTTCATTAGTGACACTGGTTATTGCTCAAGAAGAGAAGCAGATAATTTGATTGCTCAAGGCAGGGTTTTGTTGAATGATAAACCTGCAAAACTTGGTAACAGATATACTTTGGGTGATGCTATTGAAGTGGATGGAAGGCTTATTACTACTGAATCTGAGCTAAAGAAGAAAGAAGACTTAATTTATATTGCTTTCAACAAACCAGTTGGTATTACCACCACTACTGAAGAAAAGATAAAAGGGAATATCATATCATTCATCAATCATAAAAAAAGAATTTTTCCAATAGGTAGATTAGATAAAGATTCTGAAGGGCTTATTTTTTTAACCAATGATGGCAATATTGTAAACAAAATTTTAAGAGCTGGAAATAATCATGAAAAAGAATATATAGTTAGAGTAGATAAACCTATTACTGATTATTTTGTAAAAGGAATGGCAAGTGGTGTTAGAATTAAAGATGGTTTAACTAATCCTTGCTACGTAAAAAAGATAAGCAGTAATACTTTTAAAATTATTCTTACACAGGGTATGAATAGGCAAATAAGAAAAATGTGTGATAAGTTTGGCTACACAGTTACTAGCTTGCAACGCATTAGAATTATGAACATTAAACTTGATGTTGGTATTGGAAAATGGCGTTATTTAACAACTACAGAAATGGATGAAATAATGGAAATGGTTAAAGATTCTAGCAAAACACATCAGCCATAATTATTTTTTTATAAATGTGTAATGGTCATATTCAATGAAATCACTCACTTTAATATCAACACTTTTTACCTTATTATTTTCTATTTTAAATTTGGTAGAAAATATGCCGTACATAATTGGATTATAAGTAATCATCCACTCGTCATTATCCATATACTGTAACGTTGCAGTTAAGTTTCTGTGGCTATTAAATTTAACTCTTAAAAATCCACCATCTTCAATAATATCAATACTTCCATATAATTGATTTTGGTATGTTCCTGCATAATTACTTAGTGGAAGTTTAGGCGTATTATTTATCAATCTTGCTTTCCATTCAGCAATTTTATTAAGCTGTTCCTGATTATCTTTAATGTGATTTGGCAATTGCTGTTTGCTTTTGTTTGTATAATCAACACCCAAATAAGCATCTATAATTTGTGCTCTTAATATTTCAAAAAAGTTTTGATTATCATTATTTGTTAAAATGCTAATACCTAATTTCAACTCTGGTATAAAACAAACATTTGTAACAAATCCATCAGCACCACCAGTATGATAAAAAACTTGTTTCCCGTGATAGTCATACATAAAAACACCTAAACCATAACCACTAAAATGCGTACTTCCCTTTTTTCTACTAGATATAGGTGTTATCATATCTCTTGTTTTAGCAAGCACTTGCCATGGCAATATTTGCTTGTTATTATATCTACCACTATCAAGTTGCATCAGCAGCCAGTGACTTAAATCATTAACACAGCTAACCATACTTGTTGCTGGTGCCATATTATCTATTTTATCAAATGGAATTTGCGTTAGTTTGCCTGTAAATGAATTGGTATATGGATAAGCAAAATTTTGCATTTGTTCCATACCATAAGTTAATGTGTGTGTGTGTTTCATTTCAAGTGGCATTATCAAACTATCATAAACATATACTGCCCAAGGCTTTCCAGTAACCTTGGGAATAACTTCACCTGCTGTTAAAAAGCAACTATTGCAATAGCCAAATGTTGTTCTAAAATCGCTATTGGGCTTAAGCAATTTCATTCGCTTCATTACTTCATTTCGGCTTAATGCACTATTCCAAAAAGTAAAATCGCCTTGAAAAGTTTTTGTACCTAAATGATGTCCCAACATATCTTTTATAGTAACAAGCTTTGTTGTTGTAGAATCGTATAATTTAAAGTCTGGAAAATATTTGATTATTTTGTCGTTTAAGGACAACTTTTGGTTATAATCCAATTGAGCCAAAGCTGTGCCTGTAAATAGTTTGCTATTACTAGCAATAATAAATAAAGTGTTTTCGTTAATAGGTTCTTCAGTTTGTAAATTTTTAACTCCATAACCCTTTTTAGTCACAATATTTCCATCGTGAACAACTGTAATTGCCAAGCCAGGAATACTCCAATCTTTCATTCCATCTTTAATGTAGCTGTCTAAACTATCTTTAATAAATGAAGGCTGTGCTTGTGTAGTAGTGGGCGAAGTAACTAGTACATATAAAGCAAATAGAGTAAGTATTGAGATGTATTTTTTTTTCATAATTGTTGTAAAGTAAAATATTTCTAAATGTAAGTTCTTGAATAACCAATAATCAAAAAATGTTATAGAAATAATAAAATTAAGTTGGTTGTATTAAACTGGCATCATTTTTTTGCATCTTGTCATAACTAAAATGAAAAATATGAAAAAGACAATCGTGGTATTAGCTGTTTTGTTTTCAGTAAACAATATTGTTACAGCACAAAATTTTGCAATTGGGTTAAAAGCAGGTGCTAATTTAAGTAAGATATCAGGTTCTAGTTTTTCAGATGAATACAAACTTAGCTATCACGCAGGAGCCTTTATGTCCTTAGATTTCAACAAAAAAATTGGAATTCAACCCGAGGTTCTATTATCTCAGGCTCAAGCACAAACTGTTTCGTCTGGTGTTATTTTACCTTCTGGTAGCCAGAATTACAAACTAAGCTATTTGTCAATTCCACTATTATTGAGATATAAGTTTAGCAAGGTTATAATTTTAAATGTGGGACCTCAGTATAGCATTCTATTAAATAAAGATGACAATGCAATTACCAATGGACAAAACGCTTTTAAAGATGGCGATTTTGCAATGGTTGCAGGCTTACAACTTGACTTTAAATACCTAAGATTTTATGGAAGATATAATATTGGTTTAAATGATATCAACGATTTAAGCAGCAGCGAAAAATGGAAGAATGAGCAAATACAATTAGGACTTGGATTCAGGTTCTAAAATTCACAATTCGTCTTTGGTCAATAAGTCAGTAAGTCCTTTGTGATTTACTGACTTTTTTGTTTTTCTCTTGGGCGATAACATTAAACTTCTAACTTTAAACTTTAAACTAAAACAATGGCTTTAAGCAGAATTTGGTGTGCTTTTATCATTATTGCAATTGGTATAGCAGGGTTCAAATATTTTTTTGTACAAGATAACTATAGAATATTTTCTCAAATGGTTGTAGGCAAAAAGATGGATACTTCCTACACCAAAACTATTGATAGTATTGCATTACCTGCGAAAGTTGCAGTAGAACTTCAAAAGAACAAAGAGTTTGAATTAGCAGATAATAAATATTTTAAACTATCCGATTCAAAATATATAGTTTGTAAAAACCAACAAGCCAATGGTATTTTAGAAACCTGTACAGATTCTGTAAATCTTTGTTTGGGTTTAATAGGTATTATGGCTTTTTTTATGGGTTTGATGAGCATTGCAGAAAAAGCAGGTGGCATTCGCTTTCTTTCAAAAATAATAGCACCATTTTTTACAAAATTATTTCCTGATGTTCCTAAAGACCATCCTGCTATGGGTTTTATGATGTTAAACTATGCAGCCAACTTGTTAGGGCTTGATAGTGCAGCCACACCATTTGGCTTAAAGGCAATGCAAAGCTTGCAGGAAATTAATCCTAAAAAGGATACTGCAAGTAATGCACAAATTATGTTTTTATGTTTACACGCTGCTGGCTTAACACTCATTCCAGTAAGTATTATAGCAGTTCGTAATAAAATGGGTGCAACCGATCCTACTGATATTTTTATACCTTGTTTAATTACCACTTTTGTTGGCACATTAGCAGCTATGGTGATAGTTGCATTTAAACAAAAAATCAATTTGTTTCAACCTGCTATTGTAGCTTGGATATTAAGTATAGCAACAGTTTTATCATTATTGGTGGTATATGTCCACAGTCTTAATAAAGATGCAATGAACACTTTTAGTAGTGCATTGGGAACTGGTATTTTGTTGTTAATTATTTTGGCTATAGTACTTGGCGGAACGTATAAAAAGATTGATGTATTTGATGCTTTTGTTGATGGTGCAAAAGAGGGGTTTTATACTGCTGTTAAAATTATCCCTTTTCTAGTTGGTATGTTGGTTGCTATTTGTATGCTTCGAATAAGTGGCACTTTTGATGTGATATTATTGGGTATGCAAAATTTCTTTCATTTGTTAGGTTGCGATACAAGATTTGTTGATGCATTACCAACAGCAATGGTTCGCCCACTAAGTGGTCAGGGCAGTAGAGGATTAATGATAGACACAATTAAAACTTATGGAGCAAACTCTTTTGCAGCAAGACTTTCAGGTATTATTCAGGGTTGTAGCGACACGACACTTTACATTGTTGCTTTATATTATGGCTCAGTATCAATAAAAAATATTCGCTATTCAATAAAGGCAATGTTACTTGCAGACTTGATAGCTTTAATTACTGCAATTATGCTTTGTTATTTGTTTTTTGGATAAATATTTTATGTAACTAATGGTGTTAATCCAATTGCTGCAGCTTGTTCAATCATAAATTGATGTGCAGATTCATAATCATTTTTTATTATACCATCTAAAATAGCTTCTCTAATGGCATCTTTAATAATGCCCACTCTTTTTTCTGGGCTTAATCCAAAAGTTTGCATAATTAATTCACCTGTAATGGGTGGTTGCCAATTACGAAGATTATCAGCAGCTTCAACGATTTTCATACGTTCTAGCACAAAATCGAAATTGTTTAAAAAGCGTCTTACTTTTTGTTTGTTTTTACTGGTTATATCTGCTTTGCAAAGGGTCATTAAATCTTCAATGTCTTCGCCAGCATCAAACAGTAATCTACGAATAGCACTGTCAGTAATATTCTCTTTTGTAACACTAATGGGGCGTAAATGCAGTTCTACCAATTTTTGAACATATTTCATTTTCTCGTTCATTGGCAATTTTAGTTTGGCAAAAATTTTAGGGGTCATTCTTGCACCAACAACTTCGTGGCCATGAAAAGTAAAGCCATGCCCTTGTTCAAATTTTTTTGTTGGTGGTTTGCCAATATCGTGTAATAAAGCTGCCCAGCGTAGCCATAAATTATTAGTGTTAGGGCAAATATTATCTAGCACTTGCAGCGTATGATAAAAATTATCCTTATGCCCCAATCCATCAATATGCTCTGCACCATGCAAAGCCATCATTTGCGGAAAAATAATTTGCAACAATCCACTTTTGCTTAATAAATCCCAGCCAATAGAAGGCTTTGCAGCCATCATTATTTTATTTATTTCATCCGTAATCCTTTCCTGAGAAATAATTTTAATTCGCTCCGCATTTCGTTTAATAGAATCAAAAGTTTCTTCTTTAATGGTGAAGTTGAGTTGCGTTGCAAAACGTATGGCACGCATCATTCTTAATGGATCATCACTAAAAGTTGTATCTGGCTCAAGTGGTGTTTGTATAAGTTTATTTTCAATATCAATTAAGCCATTAAATGGGTCAATTAATTCGCCATAATTATGTTTATTTAAACTAATAGCAAGTGCATTAATCGTGAAATCTCTTCTATCTTGGTCTTCTTGCAAAGTACCTGGTTCTACTATTGGATTTCTACTATCTCTGCTATAACTTTCTTTTCTTGCACCAACAAATTCTATTTCAAAGTCTCCGCTAGTTCTAGTTTCTCGTTTCTCGTTTGTTGCACTACTTTCAGTTTTTGACTTTTGACTTTTGACTTTAATTTGTGCTGTTCCATAGTTTTTAAAAAACGAAACATTAGGTTTGGGATTAAATTTTTCAGCAACAGCTTCAGCTAATTCAATACCATCCCCTATGCATACAATATCTAAATCTTTTGTGGGTCTATCCAGTATTTTATCTCTTACAAACCCACCCACAGCATAGGTTTCAACACCAATTTCTTCAACTGCTGCTGCTATTTTCTTAAATATAAAACTATCGAATGATGTAAGGTTTATTTGCATTAATTTTTTATTGATTGTTCTGTTAAAAGCTGCTCAACTTTTATTTTATTAGCACAATTAAAATGCTTTTGGGGACAAGATTTTTGACCATGCAGTCCACAAGGGCGGCAAGATAGTGGTTCAGCTATTTCAATAATAAATTTCTTATCACTTAATGGACCAAAACCAAACGAAGGAAGCGTTGAGCAATATACTGCTACTGTAGGTGCATTTACAGAACTTGCAAAGTGCATAGGTGCAGAATCGTTTACATAATTCATTGTGGCACCTTTCATTAATGCGGCAGATTGTAAGAAGTTTAGTTTACCTGCAAGATTTTCTATGCTTTTATGTTGTGTAGCTGCAATCATATCATCACACAGTTCTTTGTCAGAGCCAGCTCCAAGCAGATATACTTTTGTTGTTGAAGGAATTTTATCTATCAATTCAACCCATTTATGTGTAGGAAACTGCTTGGTAAACCAAACAGAGGCTGGAGCAATGGT
>JBMLRA010000248.1:0-1835 GCA_049241265.1 Chitinophagaceae bacterium | reverse complement strand
AATTTCAAATAAAAATTTCAAATAAAAATTTCAAAATCAAAAAATCATGAAAAAATTTTCTTTAGCTGCTTTAACTATTTTATCTTTAGTTGGCTGTAGAAAAATTGAAGTTGATGGTGGTGGTACAACAGTAATTACACAACCCCCAACAACTGGTACAAGACAAACCATTACATTATCTGGAAGAATAGATAGTAATATCACACTTACTCCTGCCAATGATTATGTTTTAAATGGCATAACTTACATTGTAAACAATAAAACTTTAACCATTTTGCCTGGTACAGTAATTAAAGGAAATTTCACAGGTGCAAATGTGGCAGCTTTAGTTATTTCAAGAGGAAGCAAAATTATTGCTGATGGCAGTGCAACTTCACCTATTGTTTTTACTAGTGCTAATCCTACCCCAAGAAGTGGTGATTGGGGCGGAATTGTAATTTGTGGAAAAGCAAGGGTAAATACTAGCTCATCGGCTGGTGCTGGTACTTTTTTAGTTGAAGGTGGTATAAACAATAGTTTTAGTGATGGTATTGCAGGAGGAACAGATGATAATGATAGTAGTGGAGTAATGCGTTATGTAAGAATTGAGTACGCTGGATATGCATTTAACCCTGACCAAGAAATTAATAGTCTTACAATGGCTGCAGTAGGCAGAAAAACTGTAATGGAGTATATACAAGTTACACATGCAAAAGACGATGCTTTTGAATGGTTTGGTGGTACTGTAAATTGTAAATACCTTGTTGCTTATAAAACTCAGGATGATGATTTTGATAGTGACAATGGATTTAGTGGTACTGTGCAATTTGGACTAATTTTTAGAGATTCTGCAATAGCTGATGTTAGTAGAAGTGAAGCTTTTGAAACTGATAACGATGCAAATGGAACACTTAATGCACCCAAAACAACTGCAATTTTTTCAAATATCACAGCAATTGGTCCAAGAAGTACTTTAAATGGGCTTGGTAATAGTTTATATTTATGTGGTGCACAAATAAGAAGAAATTCTTCTACAAGTATATTTAATAGTGTATTTATGGGTTGGCCAGCAGGTTTATTAATTGATGATAGTCGTGGTCAAGCAACTTGGAACAATGTATTGGATAGCAGTTTGCGTTTTAGAGGTAATTTAATCGCAGGTTGTGCTATTGCATTTAACTATGCAGCTGCAAACCCTGCAACAGGAACAACACAGGCATTAGTTAATACACATTTTACAAATAGTTTTTATAAAAATACTGTTCTTACTCATAATGAGCAAGTAGGTTATACTCGTCCATTTGATTATAATAATCCAGATTTCAGCCCATTTGCTTCTGCAAGTGTAAATATTCCTGGATTTCCAGGTGGTCCAAATCCAATAACAACAGGATGGGATTTTACAGATGGTAAATTAAATACTAATCCAAACATCACTGCTGTTACATTTAGAGGTGGTATTGGCCCTAGTGGAATTTATAACAACTGGTATAAAGGTTGGACTAAATTCGGAAATTAAAAAGCTTAGTTAATAGAAATATAAAGCGTTAGTTAGTAGCCACTGAATATCTATTCAGTGGCTTTTTTATGATGTAAGTTTTATACGATTATTGTTTTATAGTTTTAAAATCAATTAAAACTTGCAGTATTGAAGCATAAATAAAAGTTAGTGGTTAACATAAATCCATTTGATTATGAAAGCAATTAAATGTTGGCATGGATATATTTAAACTTAGGAAAAGTAAACGATGCTAAAGTTTTGTTTCAACAAGCATTATTGTATAAACCCGATGATGCTGCTGCAAAAGATGGTTTAAGTAAGTGCAAGTAAAAAGTTTTGTTTAATGATGATTTTA
>JBMLRA010000247.1:0-1124 GCA_049241265.1 Chitinophagaceae bacterium | reverse complement strand
GTATTGCCATTATAAACAATGCTCTTGCAACTTGATAAAGTTTGTGTATTTGTTGCAGTTGTAATTGGGTTTATGTTGATGTTTACGACATTGTAAACACTATCACAACCTTGAAAACTTTTTACAGTATCTTTTAAAATAGAATTATTTGTGTAGGTTATGCCATTGTAAATAACGCTATTGCATCCAACTAAATTTATAACATTGTTTGTTGGTGTTATAGGTATAAATGGATTCAACGTCAAATTTAATGTATCAGAAAAGCAGCCTGTATTCGCATCAAATGCTACAATGGAGTATGTGCTAGATGATGAACCTGGATATATTGTATCAACAAATGGCAAGATACTTCCATTTATGTAATAAGCATAGTTGTTACCGTGTGGAGATGAAATAATAAATGTTCCTAATGGATTGCTACAAGTTGGTTGTAGTGAAACATAACCAGTAGGGGTAGCAACTTTTTTTACAGTATCAACTACTAAACTTAATGCAGGTGAAATGCAATTTGTATTAGTGTCCTTTACTGTAACAGAATATGTTGAAGGTAGAAGATTATTGAATGCTGGATTGCTTTGATAGTTAACCCCATCAATACTGTAAAAATAATTTATTCCAATTGGATTAGTAACTACAATGATACCACTGGGGTCATTACAATTGGGCTGTTGTGTAACACTAGCTGTCGGTATTGCTGGTGCAGATGCTACAGGATTTATTATTAAACTAATAGCATTTGATATACACCCTGTAATATTATCTTTTGCAGTAACTGAATAAGTATTGGGGTTTAATCCAGTAAAACTAGTTACTGCTTGATAATTTGTTCCATTAACGCTGTAAACTAAATTGTTTCCTGTTGGTGCAGTAACCAAAATACTTCCAGTTGATGATGTGCAAGTAGGTTGACTTGTTACATTTGCTGTTGGAGTTGCAATTGTAGGATGAACAGTGATTGTTGCAACATTGTAAATACTATCACAACCCTGAAAGCTTTTAACAGTATCTCTTAAAACAGTAGAAGCTGTATAAGTAATGGTTTTATATACTACACTCCCACAACCACTGGCACTGGTATTTTTGGTAATAGGGGTTAATGGATTTATGGTAATATTTACTGTATT
>JBMLRA010000246.1:0-2702 GCA_049241265.1 Chitinophagaceae bacterium | reverse complement strand
AAATCCCTATCAGATGTATAAATGAATATTTCGTACTCATTTGCAAATAATTGACAAAAGTTTACAATAGATTTAATTGGTCCACCTGCTCTAAAACCTGGAGTAAACCAATCAATACAAATGAAAAGTTTTGTTTTAATCAAAATTTTGTTGAAGCCAATTTTCTAATACAACAATTGTCCAAATTTCAGGCCACCTTACATCATTATCATTTAAAAAATTTTGCCAAATCTGTTTACAAAACTTTTCGTTAACAAAGGCTCTTTTTGAAAATGAATTTATTTTGCTTTCACAAAACTGTCTTAATTCATTTTTTAACCAATTTTTCCATGGAAATGTAAAGCCTTGCTTTTTACGATGCACAATTTCTGGTGGCAACAAATCTCCTAAACATTCTACAAGGAATTGTTTAGGATAATTAGGAAATTTATAAATATCAGGTATTTGTAAAACGTATTCTATTAACTCGTGATCAAAAAAGGGCTCTCGAACTTCTAAAGATTGAGCCATACTAAACTGGTCTGTATCTTTAAGCAATGTATGGTGTGTATATCCTGTAAATTCTGCAATTGAAAACTGAGAAAGAATTGGAAAGCTTTTATTTATAGTTAAAGCTTCTGTATAACTTTCATTTTTTCGAAGCAGTGCCGATATATTTTCTTTAGATATAACTTCTCTTACCAATGGATAAAAACTACTGATATCAAGTTTAGTTTGTTGCAAAAGTTTTTTTATTCGACTTAATTTTGGCGAATTTGGAATACAACCACTAGCTATACCTCTTAATGATGAATGTATGTTCCAAATCCAATTATGTTTATTTAACTTATGCCATTGTAAAAAACTTGGATAACCAGCAAACAACTCATCGCCTCCAACCCCACTCATAGCAACTTTAATTCCTTTTGAAACAATTGCCTTGCTTACAACATAACTATTTACTCCATCACCACTTGGTATATCCATTGCTTGCAAAGCATTGGGTAATTCATCTAAAAAATCTTGTGGCTTTAATATTAATTTATGATGATTTGTATTAAATTTTTTTGCAACTAATTCGGCATAGCTTGATTCGTCGAACTCTTTTTCCTCAAAAGCTATATTAAAAGTTTCAGGCTTATTTACATAAAATGACATTAAGCCAACTATTGCACTACTATCAATTCCACCACTTAAAAAAGCAGCAACAGGCACATCTGCAACCAGCCTTCTTTCTACTGATTTTTCTAGTAATTTTTTAACATGAACTTGTGTGTC
The DNA here is from genome assembly GCA_049241265.1 of Chitinophagaceae bacterium. Taxonomy (GTDB): domain Bacteria; phylum Bacteroidota; class Bacteroidia; order Chitinophagales; family Chitinophagaceae; genus CAIVPM01. Next base: position 1,445 of record JBMLRA010000246.1, on the reverse strand, counting down.
GGCTTTTGTTGTAAACTCAAATTTTTCTTTGGGTTTATTGATATCCCAATATTGATATTGTTGTACATCAGTGTTTGTAATAGTTATACAATAACCAGCTTTAAGTTGATATATATTTTGAATAATGGTATGTGGTGCAGCAAATGATTGTGTTGAAAAATAGCCGTGTAGTGCTTTTAAATCAATTTTCTTTTCAATTAAACCAGACTTAATAATTGCTCGTATTTCAGAAGAAAAAAGAAAATAGTTATCATCATTGTAGTAGTAAATTGGCTTTACGCCAAGTCTATCTCTAGCAATAAAAACTTCTTTTGTAGATTTATTATAAATAGCAAGAGCAAACATGCCTAACAAAAGTTGCAATGCATCTTTACCCCAAGTTATATAAGCTGCTAATACAACTTCAGTGTCTGATGTAGTGGTAAAATGATAATTTGGGAGTTTTGCTTTAACCTCTTTATAATTATAAATTTCGCCATTAAAAATTATTACAAAATTTCCGGTGCTATCAAATAAAGGTTGATTGGCGTTTGCCGACAAATCAATAATGGATAATCTTCTATGGCCTAAACTAACATAGTTATCATTATAAAAACCATCTGCATCTGGTCCTCTATGAGCTATTGCATCAGTCATTTTTTTAATAACTTCAGCTTTATGATTATTTTGATGTTTAAGGTTAATTATACCTGCAATACCACACATGTAAGTTAGTTTAGCTTTTTAATTTTATAAAAACTAATGCTACGTTTTATTAAAACAACTATTAAAATAAAAAAAGTAAAGTAAAATAACAGTTTAAACTTTTGCAATAATAAATTTCTTAAAGACAAGGTTTGAACATAATCTTCGCCTTTTATTAAAACCAAAACCTTTCTAATAGCTGGTAGTATTATTGGAATTTTATTCCAATTGGTGTATTGTACTCCTTCGTATCTATATTTTAAATCATACCCTTCATTCAACTGATTTTTATAATAATCCCAATTACTGCCTACTTGATTAAATGAAGCTAAATTCCCAACACTATCTACAAAATACTGATTATATAAAGCATCCAAAACCACCCAATTGGTATCCTTTTTTGCTTCAATTACTATATGCCCACCAGGACTTCCATTTACATACATTTGAGCAAATTTCACTTCAATTCCAAACTCTTTAAGTAATCTGCCTAAAACATAAGAGTTACTGCCACATGCTCCATTACCTGTCATTAAATCAAACGTGATTGGTTGTAAATATTTAGATTTGAACGATTGACCATCAAGTTCACTAAACATAGGTTGTCGTGTTTTCTCAAGTATATGCGTGGTATGAGTAGCCTCAATAAATATAGAATCAAGGTTATTTTGAAGTTTACTATCAATTTTACTTAAAGTATATTTTTTTAATGCAGCAAAAATTTCCTTTTCATATTGGTTTTCCGTGTAAAAATATATACA
>JBMLRA010000245.1:0-8696 GCA_049241265.1 Chitinophagaceae bacterium | reverse complement strand
CCTTTATCTGGTGCTTGTCCTTTAATAGCAGCTTGTTCAAAAGAAACAATTGGTGATTGTTTGTTAAGAGAAAAATAATTCATAATGTTTCAAAGTAAATGAAAGTTCTTAAAACTAAACTCTCAATTTTTTGTGTAATTAAATACCATTCTATTTAGTTTTCCTTTTTGCGTAATATCTGTTACCAATAATATAAGCTCACAGTAATAACGCATTATACTTTCGCCGCAAAATCAAAAAATGATTATTAAAACATATTCAACAACAGTTCTATTCCTTCTGTGCACTTTAATTAGTTTTTCTCAAACATCATCCTATAAAAAAAATTATGCAATTGATACAATAAAACAATTACCTGACATTACTATTGTTGGCAATAATAGTAAAAGCGATTATCAACAAATTCCTGAAATTGTTGGTACTAATATTTATGCTGGCAAAAAAAATGCACTTATTGTAATGGCTAATGTTCAAGGAAATATAGTGATGAATAATATGCGACAAGTATTGGCAAAAGTGCCAGGCATTCATATTTGGGAAAGCGACCCAAGTGGTATTCAAATTGGCATTTCCACAAGAGGTTTAAGCCCCAACAGAAGTTGGGAATTTAATACAAGACAAAATGGATACGATATTGCAGCAGACCCTTATGGCTATCCTGAAGCATATTATAACCCACAATTACAAGCTGTTCAACGAATTGAAATTGTTAGAGGAGAAGGATCGCTACAATATGGCCCACAGTTTGGGGGTTTAGTGAATTATATTTTAAAAAATGGAAGCGACATTAAAAAAGAGTTTGAGTTTGAATCGCAACAAGCAATAGGAAGTAATGCATTATTTAATAGTTTTAATGCCATAGGTGGTAAATTTAAAAAGAATCATTACTATGCCTTTTTTGACCACAGAAATGGAGATGGCTGGAGAAATAACAGCAAGTTCTTTACCAACTCTGGTTTTGCCACTTTTACTCATCACTTTTCTACAAGATTTTCATTAACAGCCGAAATAATGCAATCGCATTTAAGGAGCCAACAAGCTGGAGGCCTTGTAGATGCTAATTTGTATAACAATCCACAACAAAGTCTTAGAGCAAGAAACTGGTTCGACATTTTATGGACAAATCCAGCTCTTATTCTTAATTATAAAATCAATCAATCTACTGTTTGGAACACCAAACTATTTGCAACAATTGGTAATAGAAATAGTGTTGGCTACTTGCAGTCTATATTATTTAAAGATAGCATCAATCCTGCAACTGGTCAGTTTAATACTAGGTTATTAAATATTGATGAATATAGAAATTATGGCCTTGAGAGCAGAATTATTACTAATTATAGCTTTGGTAAAATGAAGAACACCATTTCAAGTGGTATTAGACTATACACAGGTACTACATTTAGACGTGCAGATGGAATTGGTACAACTGAAAGTGATTATAATATGACTGCAATTGGAAATTATCCTAAAGAAATTACATTTTCATCGAACAACATTGCAGCGTTTGTAGAAAACATTTTTCGAATTAATGATAAATTTTATTTAATTCCTGGGGTTAGATATGAGTGGTTGGCTGGTGAGGCATCTGGCAGAAATGGTTTTACAAGTGGTGGTGCTGAAATCATTTTGCAAAATATTAAAAGAAGCAGAAGTTTTTTGCTTGCAGGAATTGGTAGCGAATATCATACATCAAAACAAACAGAATTGTATGCCAATATTTCTCAAGCCTACCGCCCTATTCAATTTGCAAACTTACAAGCAGCACCCACTACAGATGTAGTTGATACAGATTTGCAAGATTCTAAAGGATATAATGCAGAGCTTGGGTTTAGAGGGAAACACAAAAATTGGTTACAATTTGATATTAGTGCCTTTTACTTACAATATAATAACCGAGTTGGAACTATCAATATTTCTGGAACAACTAGCTATAGATTCATTACCAATGTTGGTAATAGTACGAGCAAAGGAATTGAAGCGTTTGTAGAAGTTAATGCACTGAAATTATTTAACTCAACAACACAAAACAATTTGTTGATATTTGCTTCTTATTCTTACACAGATGCAAGATATAGTGGCGACCATAAAGATGCTAATACCAAAGGTAAAAAAGTAGAAAATGCACCAACCAATATTTTAAGAAGCGGAGCAACTTTAGATATTAAATCTTTTCAGTTTACAACACAAGTTAGTTATGTTGGTGAAGCATTTAGTGATGCTAATAATACCATTAATCCTACCCCAAATGCACAAAATGGCATTATTCCTGAATATACTGTTGTTGATATAACTACAAGTTATAAACTATCGAAAGAGGTTACTGCAAAAGCGGGTATAAACAATGTAACAAACAAAACTTATTTTACAAGAAGAGCTGGTGGTTATCCTGGCCCTGGTGCTTTACCAGCAGATGGAAGAACTTTTTTTGTGAGTATAGGATTTAAATTGTAACAAATAGTTAACGATTCAAAATCTTTAGAAGTTGTTATTACAGCAAGTTTACCCAAAACGATTATATATACAAGAGAATATTCTGAAGAATAAACAACATTGGCAGAGATGAAAGCCTAAACCAACACTGAAATAAATAAAAATAGCCACAGATTTTATAAAGTCTGTGGCTACTAATTTCTAATATCTAGTTTCTACATCTAGTTCATCATCTCAACACTTCTATTAATAAAATTGGTTAATTCAGAACCTTTCAACAATCCTTGAGAAAGTAATGCTAAATCAGCTAAATTTCTAACTTGCTTTTGTTGTTTTTCAGTATCTGTTTCTTTTAATAAGCTTTGGTATAAAGGATGATTACCATTGACAGTTAAAGTTACTTCATCTGGCATACTACCATAAAAACCCATCATTCCGCCACCACCAATGGCAGCCATATCTTTCATTCTACGCATAAACTCTGGTCTTGTAGCAACAACAGGTGCAGTATCTTGGCTTAATCCTTTAACCTCAACAGTAACGTGCAATTCGGCTGGCTTCACTTCAAATAGTGATTTTAAAGTTTCTGCTTCTTCTTTGCTTAATACACTTTCTGCACCATCTTGTTTGTCAATTAAATTGTCAACGATATCAGCATCAACACGAACAAAGCTTGTTTTTTCCCATTTCATTTCCATATTTTGAATAAAGCTTGCATCTACCAAAGTTTCCATTTTTACAACGCTGTAACCTTTTGCAACAGCTGCTTGTATATAAGCATCTTGCTGTACAGGATTGGTTGTGTAAATGATAATATTTTTACCATCCTTGTTCTTTTGATTGGCGTCTGTTGCTGTTTTATATTCCTCTAAAGTATGAAATTTGCCCTCAGTATCTTCCATCACTAAAAACTTGTTAGCTTTTTCTGCAAACTTGTCGTCAGTCATCATTCCATATTTCACAAATAAACCCAAACTCTCCCATTTGCTTTCAAATTCACTTCTTTCTTTGTTAAAAATTTCTTCTAATTTATCTGCTACTTTTTTAGTAATGTAGCTATTAATTTTTCTAACATTTGGATCACCTTGCAAATAGCTTCTACTTACATTTAAAGGTATATCTGGGCTATCGATTACACCTTGCAACAACATTAAAAATTCTGGTACAATTTCTTTCACTTCATCAGTTACAAAAACCTGATTGCAGTATAATTGTATTTTATCTTTTTGAATTTCGTAGCTCTGTTTTATTTTAGGGAAATATAAAATACCTGTTAAATTAAACGGATAATCTACGTTTAAATGAATCCAAAATAATGGAGTTTCATTGAACGGATATAGTTCTTTGTAAAAATTTTCGTAATCTTCTTTTGTAAGTTCTGTAGGCTTTTTAACCCAAATTGGATTGGTGTTGTTGATAGGTTGTTCCTCAACGGTATCACCTTCTTTCACTTCCTCATTTGCATCTTTATAGTAAATTGGAATAGGTAAAAATTTACAGAATTTATCCAAGACAGCTTTTACTTTATAGCTTTCTAAAAAGTCTTTGCTTTCTTCGTTAATGTGTAAGATGATTTTTGTTCCTCTGTCTTTCTTCTCAACTTCATACAACTCAAATTCTGGGCTTCCATCGCAACTCCAGTAAACAGTTGGAGCTTCAAGATTATGGCTTTGTGTAATTACTTCAACTCTTTCACTAACCATAAATGCACTATAAAACCCTAAACCAAAATGACCAATAATACTTGCATCTTTATATTTTTCTAAAAACTCTTCAGCACCACTAAATGCTACTTGGTTAAGGTATTTATCAACTTCCTCTTTTGTCATACCCACTCCCCTGTCACTAATGGTGATTGTTTTTTCCTTAGCATCTAACACAACGTCAACTCGTAAGTCGCCAATATCACCTTTCGCTTCTCCAATACTCGAAAGTGTTTTAAGTTTTTGAGAAGCATCAATAGCATTACTCACTAATTCACGCAAAAAAATGTCTTGCTCGTTGTACAAGAATTTTTTAATAATGGGAAAAATGTTCTCTGTTTGAACACGTATTTGTCCTTTTTGCATATATAAAATTATTTGTTTATGAATATTTGAACTCACATTCAAAATGAATACCAATAGGCTTTTGGCTGACAAGGTGTCAAGAAAACGAAATCATTACAATAAGGTTGTATATGACTACTTAAATCAATGTGCTTTGAACTGGTTAAACATTTAAATTTTATTTCTTTTTAGGATAGTGTTCACTTCTTTAGCCCACAGTTCATAGGCTTTTTGATTAAAATGAGCTCCGTCTGCAGAAAATTCAGGCTTTAACAAAAGAGTAGCTTCATTTGTTAACTTCAAATTCATATCAATAATATCTATGCTATTTTGCTTGGCAAATAGTTTTAATTTATCGTTCACCAAAGCAATTTTTTTATTGGCATCACCATACTGAGGACTTGCTTGTTGAGATATATGAACAATGGTATTTATTACAGGAATTACTTTATTGCTTTGCCAAAAGCTTACAATTTTTTTATAGCTACTAACAATAGAATCAACTTCTTCTGTACGCATATCTAAAAGACCTCCTTCAATAAAACAAATTTTAGTAAATGGGTTTTTTAAATAATTAAGCCTATTGCAAATACAATACATTTTATCGCCATATATACCACGATTAATAACATCAGTTCTGCTGAGTAAATCATTCCAATTGCCTTGTCCTATTCTAGAATCGCCAAGCATTACAATTGCTGGGGTATCAGTTTGCTTTTTGTAATGAAAATCAAAGGCACTTAGGCTGTAATTACAATTTTTAGGCACTTTGTGATTCACTTTTTTATAAATAAAAATAGTTACAAACACAAGCAAAATAAAGTTGATAACTACAAGAATTTTTTTCATTAGTTAAAAAATTTTGTTACAGTTTGGCATCATCTACTTTCCAGTCATTCCATCTCTAACCTTTATAGATTTTTTTCCTTTTTTACTTCTTTCAAAATCCTCAACAGCTTTTGGTTTTACCATTTTTTTGGGTAAAGAATCTACTACTGGTGCATTTGTTGCATTTTTTTGTGGTGTGTATAAATTGCCAAGTGCATCATAATGTTCTGTTCTTATAACCCTACCAGATTCTGGGTCATAATACTTCCAAGCACCACAAGGCAAAGCATAAGATTCTACTTTAATAATTTTTTTTTCAATTTTAAATTGATCATACACATCTTGCACTTCAATAGTATCAAATTTTCTTTCAGGATCTACCGAACGCCAGTTTTCTTCGTGTTCTAATCTTCCTTCTGATAAATATTGTTGCAATCCATTTTTATTTCCCCATTTATAGTTTTCCTGTGCAATCAATAAACCATAAGTATCATAAATACGCCACAATCCTTCTTTAGCATCGTTTTTAAATGTTCCTTCTTCGTCGTATGCTGGTTCTGTTCTTAATGCATTTACGTGAACCTTCCATTTTCCTTGCTTCATTCCTTTGTTATCAATTCGGTTTAATGTATCGCCATTATCTAGCAATAAATAAGATTTCCATTGGCAATTTGCTTGCAAAAAAACTAAGCAGGTTATAGCTGTTATTAATACTCTCATTATAGAATTTTATTAAAAATCGAAAGTAAGGCATTGGCAATAAAAACTTAAGTTAAAAAATGATAGTTGTTTAAATATTTATTTGTTTTAATTTCGTGTTCTGTATGAAGAAGATTGAATTAGAAATTGTTGCATTATCGCATAGTATTACCCAAACACACTCCTACGCTGTAGTTTTGGGCGAAACAAATGGTTTAAGAAGATTACCAATAGTTATTGGTGGATTTGAAGCACAAGCTATAGCTGTTGCTTTAGAAAGAATGCAGCCAAGCAGACCACTTACGCACGACTTAATGAAAAATTTTATGAGTGCTTTTAATGTTGACCTTCAAGAAATATTAATTAGTGATTTACAAGAGGGAATATTTTTTTCAAAACTGATTTGCTTTACAGAAAGTGATACCGTAGAAATTGATAGTAGAACAAGTGATGCCATTGCATTGGCAGTTAGATTTGGATGTCCTATTTACACATATGAACACATACTTGAGAATGCAGGCATTATGATGGAAGATCAAGAATCATCTAAACACAAACAAATTGAAACCAAAGGAGAATCTACATTAGAAGCTGTTATAGAAGACGATTTATCAATAATGAGTTTAGAACAATTGCAAATGATGCTGAATAATGTTTTAGAAAACGAAGATTACATAAAAGCTATTGCCATTAGAGACGAAATGAATAAAAGAAAATAACTAAAATGGTATCCTTCCCTAATGCCAAAATAAATCTTGGACTAAATATTGTTGAAAAACGAAATGATGGATTCCATAATTTAGAAACAATTTTTTTGCCAATAGATATTAGCGATATTCTTGAAGTTATTATTGATGAAGAAAAACAATTTGGCATTGAATTTACTAGTTCTGGATTGCAAATAGCAGGAGATGTTGCAAGTAATCTATGTGTTAAAGCATATAATTTAATAAATAACGATTTCAAATTACCTGCTGTTAAATTGCACTTACACAAAGTAATTCCAATGGGTGCAGGTTTAGGTGGTGGTAGTGCAAATGGGGCTTTTGCCTTGAAAGTGCTTAATGAAAAACTAGGGCTAAATATTACTAAAGAAAAGCTACTACAGTATGCTTTACAATTGGGTAGCGATTGTCCTTTTTTTATTGAAAACAAAGTTTGTTTTGCAACTTCACGAGGTGAAATTTTAACCGCAATAGAGCTTGATCTATACAGATATAAAATTCTGATAGTAAATCCAAAAATTCATATCCCAACTTATTGGGCATTTAATAACATTGTTCCAAAAAAACCTGATAATTCAATACAAGAAATTATAAAAATGCCAATTACAACTTGGAAAAACGAGCTTGTAAATGATTTTGAAAAATCTGTTTTAAAAGAGCATTCACCTATTAATAAAATAAAAGAAACTTTATATAATTATGGAGCTATTTATGCATCTTTAACTGGTACAGGAAGTACTGTGTTTGGGATTTTTGAGAAACAAATAGAAAATGAAGTTTTCAAATTTCCTGATGAATATTTAGTAAAATGGGTAAATGCTTTACAATAATGTAGCACAATCAAATCTATATTGAGATATATTTTAAAAATATTGCAAATCATTTATTGTATTTATGCTTTAACAACATTTATACTAATAATGTTTTTGGCATTACCTTTTATAATGATTGCTGCTGCATTTGGTTTAAAGGGTGGTAATATCATTTATAAAATATGTAGTTATTGGGCTGGTTTTTGGTATATAACTATTGGCATTATTCATAAAGAAATTTATGAGTCAGAACACGACAACAAAAAACAATACATTTTTGTTGGAAATCATATTTCATATTTAGACATCCCCCCTGTTATATTATCAATTCATCAACCATTTAGGGCATTGGGGAAATATGAAATGGTAAAAGTTCCTGTTTTTGGCTGGATTTACAAGGCTACCGTTATTTTGGTAGATAGAAGAGATTCTGATAAAAGAGCTAAAAGTGTTAGAGCGTTAAAAGCCGCTTTAACTAAGGGTGTTTCTATATTCCTATTCCCCGAAGGTACATTTAACGAAACAAATGCTCCTTTAAAAGGTTTTTTTGATGGGGCATTTAGAATTGCAATAGAAACACAAACACCTATAAAACCCATACTTTTTGTTGATACATTAGAGAGACTTCACTACAAAAGTATTTTTAATTTAACTCCAGGAAAAAACAGGGCTGTTTATTTAAAGGAAATTGATGTAAATGGTTTAACAATAAAAGATTTACCAGAACTTAAACAGAAAGTCTATATTGCAATGGAAGATGGGTTAAGGCGTTATAGAAATTACTAGATAATCTTGATTATTGATTTTTTTTTATCTTACTTTTGAAAAAACAATATACCATTCTTGAATTTGGCATTTTGTTTGCAAATAGTCATTTCTAACCAAAAAATATATAAAATGAAAAAATTATTTTTGTCAATGTTTGTTATTGGTGTAGTTGCAACTACAACTCAAGCACAAGATTTAAAATCACCTGTTGAACCTGCAAAAAAAGAGTACAGCAAAGCTGAGAAAGAAGCTATGAAAGCAAAAAAAGAAGCTGATTTAGTTGAAGCTTTTAAAAGAGCCGATTTAACAGATGAGCAACAAAAAAAGGCTAGGGAAGTTTTGGATGCATCAAATACAAAAAGCAAAGAAGTTAAAGCCGACTCAAA
>JBMLRA010000244.1:0-1741 GCA_049241265.1 Chitinophagaceae bacterium | reverse complement strand
TTTTATTTTAAGCATTTTGTAAAGTTGATTTGTATTTAATGGTTGAATAAGCCATACCAAAATTGTTATCTACCAAATTCAGTTTCAACTCTATTAAAGCCACCTTTATTAAAGCCAAATGATGAATAGTGTGTTCTATATTATATACTATTTCTCTAAAATAAGTTGTAGTTACAATCGGTTCGATAGCACCATCAATACAATCAATTGTTAGACACAATCTTTTATCTGGCAATTGATAATATTGATCAAGACTTGCTAAAACACTTAATGCAATTTCTTTATTGGTTTCTATATCAAGATTTCTGCTTCTGTTAATATAATCAACAGTGCCAGTGTTATGGCCATCAATGGCACATTGCAATAGTTCAATAATATGTCTTGTATGGCCACCAATACTTGCATTGCCCAAATGCTCAACTTTTTGTGTAAATTGATGGTGGTCTAATGCTTCAATAAGATTTTTAAGCGATACTAATTGTTGTGATAGTTGTTGAAAAATCATTGTAATTAATTTAATAGTGCATAACCAAATAGATGATTATAGTCTATGCAGTGTATAGAAATATATTTATAGTCAGTAAAATCTGGCGTACCTGAAATATTATAAACCTGATTGCCATTAGTAGATTTCAAAACACCTAAATCAATAAAATTGATTGGCATTGCTTCTTTAGACAAATAAACGTGTAACGCTGGCCCATTAGAACTTAAAAAACCACTCAGTTTTACACTCAATTGGTTGACTTGTTTATAGATTTCAGCTTTGCCTGAAACTGTACCATAAGGACCACTTGAAAAGTTGCCAGCATATTTTAAAACGGCAGTAGAATCTACCATTTCATTCACCATATTGGTGGGTGCTAAAGTTTCTTTTTTACAAGATATAAATGTTGTGATTAATAAAATAAAGAATAATAGTCTCATAATGTATTGTTTAAAAATGATAAATAAGTTCTGGGGAAAAACTAAAAGAACGTGTTAAACCATCTGGTCTAACATCTCTAACAACAAAAGGCAAACCAGCTGAAATGGCAATCGAAAATTTTGGATTTATTTTATATGAAGCAGCAAAAGTTCCATTTAGAGTAATGCCATCTGAACCATTAATTTCAATAGGTTTATTGCTAATATTAGCATCGATGTAAGTGTCTTTTGACAAATGGTAAATGCCTAATAAACTAGCTTTTAAGTTAAATTTTTTATTAGCAACAATTGTATATCCTGCTCTTAACAACACATCGCCTTGTCTATTAAAATCGTTGGATGGAGCATACTTGGTTGCTTCAGAATTTGCCCAATAAGCAGGTAAAAAAGTGTTTCTATTACGACCAGTTAAAGGTTGTTGAATAGCAGTTGCAAAAAGCCATTTATTATTTGTAATACTAACACCTGCAATTAAATCTATAGTGCCCAAACTGCTTTGATATTGCATAGGATATGGCTTGTTATCTTTTCTTAAATCTCCATTATCTAATGGTAATTTTGTGCCTAATATAAAAGTAGGTTTCCATTTGCTTTTTGATGTTGGTGAATAACTACCAGCAATAAAAACATCACCTAAACCAGCAATTGTTCCCAAGTTTCCTGATGCAAGATTTGCTGTTAATTTTGCTTGTATTGCCCATTTATTATTCAATTTATTATCGTATTGAATACCTGGCGTAAACACATAAACATTTTCATCTCCAATTCCATTTGTTAATTGAAGTGATAGCTTTTGTTTTGTAGTTTCTGCATC
>JBMLRA010000243.1:0-1288 GCA_049241265.1 Chitinophagaceae bacterium | reverse complement strand
TTGAACATCTAAAACTACAACTACACTTTGTGTGCCTATTGCACGAGCAATTAATGGAATAATTTCAGGATTAGAAATGGCTTTTGCACTAATTGCAACTTTCTCGGCTCCTAAACTTATTATTTTTCTTGCTTGCTCAACCGTTGTAACACCCCCTCCATAACAAAGAGGCATTCTCGACTCCAATGCTAAGTTTTTAATTAATTCAAAGTCGGGTTCTCTATTGTTTGCTGTGGCATCGATATCAATAACAATAAGCTCATCAACCTCTTTTTCGTTAAATATTTTTACAGCATTAATAGGGTCGCCAACATATTTTGGGTCTTTAAACTTTACAGTTTTTACTAAGCCTTTTTTGTGCACTAATAAACAAGGAGTAATTCTTGGTAATAACATTTGGGAAGCTAAATATTAGCAAAATTTTTAAATAATTCAACACCGTTTTGATGGCTTTTTTCTGGGTGAAACTGAAAGCCATAAACATTTTCATGTTTTATTGCCGAGGCGAAAGTTTTACCATAATCTGAAGTTGCTAAAATATCTTCTTGATTTTGGCAATCAAAATAATAACTGTGCAAAAAATAGAAGCCATTATTTTTATTTACATTATCAAAAACAGGATCTTTTTTTACTGGATTTACAGTGTTCCAACCCATATGAGGTAAATGAGGCTTAGTTTTTAATAGGGATTCATCTATTTTTCTAACATTCCCTTTTATCCACCCAAATCCTTTTATTTTTCCTTCTTCACTCGATTCACCTAAAATTTGCATTCCAACACATACGCCAAGTATAGGAATTTTTTTTTCACCAACTAGCTCATTCAAAGCATTTACAACGCCTAAGTTATTTAAAAGTTCCATTGTTTCATCGAAATCACCAACACCAGGTAAAATTAGTTTTTTAGCCTTTTTTAATCTTTCGGGATCTTTAGTAGCTTCAAATTCTATATTCAATCTTTTATAGATATTTGCAATGGCGTTAATATTTCCAGAACCATAATCGATTAGTGCTATCATCGCTTTCCTCCTTTTTCTATTCCTAATTTTCTTAATATGTATGCTCCAATATCATACACCCATTCTTGATTTTTATAGTCTTTGTATGTTTTATTTGGGGCATCAAAGCAGGCTTGTAACTCTTGTACACTTATGCCTAGTTTATTGGCTACAAATTCAAAATCGTGTTTTATGTTTTCTTTATCATAAGGTAATTGTTCTAGTTGTTCCAAAGCTTCTTCTCGAGTCATTTGACCAGTTAAAATTAAACTTGAAAACTGAACTTTTCT
>JBMLRA010000242.1:0-1858 GCA_049241265.1 Chitinophagaceae bacterium | reverse complement strand
AGAACTGTTACAGGCTGGGTAATACTATCTCTACAGCCATTAGTTCCTGTTGCAGTCAATGTTACATTATAATTGTTTGACGAGGCATAACTATATGCAACATTTGTTTGAGTTGTGGTAATTCCATCTCCTAAATTCCACTTATAATTCGAAATACTACCAGTTGATGTATTTGTAAAAACAAAACTATTGCCATTAACACATTGACTGCTATTATTGATACTAAATGTGGCATTGGGTTTTGGTAACAATGTTAAATCAACCCCATTATCAGTGCCATTAACCAATGGAGATGAGCTAACCACTCTAATTCTGTAACCAAATCCAAAACTAATATTGGGTGGTACAATGGCAATAATACTACCAGCCGTTGTACCTGCAGCACTACCAATATTTACTGGACTAGCAAAACTACCTGCAGCATCACTTAATTGAACTGTGAAAACATTTGAAGGATCTACACAATCAGTAAAAGTAAATGGCACAGAAATAACTGTTCCTGCACAAATTGTAATTGGCGAAATAGTACCAGTTGTAATTGTAGGTGTACACGATAAATTGTAGATGTTGTCTGAAGCTAGTGCTTTTAACCCTAAAAAATGGATTGAAATAAAGACTGCTAATAGTAAAATTTTCTTCATTGTACTTTTAGTTCTATTGTTTAAATAGATATATAATTGCAAAATGCAGTCAGGTATGTTACAGCTTAAGAAGGAGTTGTATTTGCGAAATAAAAAAATAGATATCTAAGATTCTAAAGTCGCTTTTTTAAAAGTATAGGTTATTACCTACACCAGTAAAGTGTAAAAATAGTGTATAATGTGAATAAATCAAATTTAATTCAAGTTATTTTTCTTTTTCAAATAATAAAGGTTTTGTAATATCTACAACCTAAAGTAGTGGTGTAGTGCTAATAAATGCAAGAAAATCAAAAATGGAAAATTTAAAATAAACAGCTTATTATCTCAACAGCTGTATCCATCCTCCCCTATTTTCAGCTAAATTTCCATTGGTAATAGTAAGCACATAATAATATGTTGCCATTGGTAAAGGTTGACCATTATACAAACCATCCCAAGATATCTTATTTCCAAATAAAGTTTTTACAAGCTTACCATACCTATCAAAAATATTTGCTTTTAGATACAATATTTTTGCCTTATCTTCCACTTCCCACTTATCATTTTTGCCATCATTGTTTGGAGAAAAAGCGTTAGGAATAAATAAATCTGTGGCAATTTTAACCCAAACAGAATCTGTAGCTACACAATTTTTGCTAGTTGAAACAACAATTTTATAAAGTGTTTCATTGATAGGCGTTGCCAAGGGATTTTCAATAAACTTGTTAGATAAGGTATTGCCAGCATCTTGCCAGATTAAAGAACTATAACTTCCTGATATTTTAGCATCTAAAACCACTGATCCTCCAAATTGGATGTATTTTTCATCATCTAGAGTAATTTTTGGAGTCGGATTTACTGTTATACTTTGATTACTAAAAGCAACACAACCATTATTCGCAGTAAATGTATAGCGAATATTGGTAGTTGAATTACCAATAATCGATGGTGTGAATAGCCCAGAAGATGTAACTCCTAAACCACTAAAAATGCCATTTCCAACTATTCCTGATGTTTCTGTAGCTGTTAAATTAAAAGCAGGTACATCACTACACACTTCAGCTAAAGTTATAAATTGCAATTTAGGTGTGGGTCGTACTGTAACATAGGCTGTATCTTTTGCCGAGCAATTTGCTGTTGAAACTGTTAAAATGTACCTGCCAGTGTCTGAAAAAGCTACATTATTTAATAGAATATTTTTATTTGCAATAACATTGCCATTAGGACGTATCCAATTA
>JBMLRA010000241.1:0-4450 GCA_049241265.1 Chitinophagaceae bacterium | reverse complement strand
TTTTTGCCATTGGTAGGGCAACCACTTTTGTTGCTTTTAAATACACTACATGAGGATAACAAGAAAATTGTAGCTAAAGAAATAATGATTTTTTTCATGTGTTCATTTTAAAACTCCACAATAGTAAAACAAATAATTCTTGATGATTCAAAAAATTTAAAATGGTTAAAGTTAACTTCCAGAAAGTTATAGACTTTCGGGAAGTTAGGTTATTAAAAAACACCTATAAATATATTCAATCAACAACAACCTGCTTTGCTCCTTGATTAGTTTGTACAAAATACAAACCTTTGTTTAGAGTGCTCACATTAACGTTGTTAAATCCAATTTGTAAACTAATGGTTTGCACTACTTGCCCTTGGGCATTTACCAAACGAGCTTGGGTATTTTCAAGGCTTTTGTCTTTAACTTCAATCAATAATTTTCCTTTGGCAGGATTGTTTACAATGCTCCAACCATTTGCACTGGCTTGTTTAATTTTTATTATGTTGCTATAGCTTAATACTCCATCTTTATCTATTGTTTTTAAACGAAAGTATAATTCTGTTGGTAAACTGTTATATACTTTATTGGTGTAG
The DNA here is from genome assembly GCA_049241265.1 of Chitinophagaceae bacterium. Lineage (GTDB taxonomy): Bacteria > Bacteroidota > Bacteroidia > Chitinophagales > Chitinophagaceae > CAIVPM01. Next base: position 3,872 of record JBMLRA010000241.1, on the reverse strand, counting down.
TAATTGTTGTTGCCTGTGCCTTTGGCTGTTATAGTTTCCAAGGCTGTAAAATCTTTGCCATTGGTGCTTTGCTCTACCACAAAAAACTGAGTATTTAGCTCGTTGGTGGTGTTCCAATACAACAAAACGGTTTTATTGCTATGTAAAGCAGCACTAAAGCCCAATAAATGTGTTGGCAAAATAGTATTCCTAATAGTTGTTGTTGCCGTGTTAGTAATTATAGGTTCGTTGTAATCGAAATAAATAGCTCCTTTATTAGGAATTACGGTATTTAAAACCACACTACTAACAGGCTTTATTCTAAAGTTTACAAAACCATTGCTAGCAATTAGGTTAACATTACTATCTGGCAATAGAATATTTCTAAATTCAAAGTACAATTTATTGTCTTGAATGGTGGTTTTACAAGCATGACTGCTACCTAAAAACTCAAAGGTATTGGCTTGTAACAAACTGTTTAAGGTATCGGCAATTACAACTGTAAAAGCAGTATCGGTGCCCGTGTTTTGAAAACGAATGGTGTAGTTAATAAATTGTCCTTCAGATACTTGCGAAGTGCTAAGTTGTGGAGTAGAAAGTTTATCGTTAGGGTCGTAACTACCACCAATTATAATGGCAGTGCTATCTGTTGCAGTAGCTGCACCACCAGCTATATTACTATAAATTTTTAAAATTTGTCCCAATAAACTACCACTAGGCTTTACTTTAAAATAAGCTATATAACTATGTTCTTGACCAGGTGCAAAACTGTTTAATGCAAGGTTTAGTTGAGAGCCTGTATTAGCAACTGCACTATTGCTGCTGCTATCGTAATTAAGCAAAGCATTGTTGTATAGCAAACTAGCAGTTGCATTTATAGTGGTGCTACCTACATTTTTGTATTGCACCAAATAAGGATATACAAAACCTGGCCTTGCAGCCCAGTTTATTGGAGTAATTTTGGTAGAAAGGCTATCTTTTAAAGTAGTCACTTGCAAAGCAATATTTGGAAGAGTCACAGATGTATCGTAACCGATTAGATTTATATTAATATTATTTGGCACAGCAGTATAAAATCTTGGAGCAGTTACCGTTAAGGTTTGTATACCAATAGTATCGGCATAAATGGTAAATGCTCCATTGCTGTTAGTGGTTGTTCTATTAAAACTACTTAACCTGACCCCAATATTGGTTGCAAAAGGTTCGTTGGAATCTTTTGAATTGTTGTTGTTATAATCATAGTAAATATTGCTTGAGATGGCTGGATTAACTTGGCAGTTGTTGATGTTGTTTGTTGGGTTGCAAATAGGGGGAAGTTTCTTAAACCTACTATAGATGTAATATTTCACTCCATTGCTATTGTAAGCACTATCAACAATTTTTGTTGTATTTACAAGATTAAATGATGAAGTAGGATGATTAGGTAAGCAACTTATTCTCCCAGAGTCGATAAATATTGTCAAATTATTTTTTAGCAATGGTAAACATGTTATTCCAGTAGCTCCTATCAAACTTAAATCAATTAGACCCTGATGAATTGTAACTACTTTAGAATTTGAACTACTATCAAGATTAAGAATTCTAAAGTTACTCATATTCAAAGGAGGATTGAAAGTAAAAGATTTTGCTTTACTAAAATATGCTTTCCATATTTTATTTTGGTCATAAGTATATTTTGGCAGCGAAGGAACATTATTATTATTACAATGTAGTATTGTAACATCCAAGCTATCTGGCAATTTCAAAATATTTGTATTAGAACAATTAAATTCGTAACATTTTAAATTATTACCAATAGAATTGATTGGGTTATTTGAAACATCGAGTTCATAAACATCTATTTTATTTGTTAGATTACCGATTAAATTATTATCAAGCCGAATAATAGCATCTCTAGGTATATTATTAAATGATGGGATAAGAGTCAATAAATTTTTTGATGCTATAATAAAACGTAATTTATTACCAAATGCTGGTAAACTAATTAGTTTGTTGTTGTTACAATAAAGTTGTTCTAAATCTATTGGCAATGTTGGTAGATTTGAAATTTCATTAAACGAACATTTTAAACTTTTTAAAGAATCTGACAAAGCAGGAATAGTAGTTATCTGATTACTATCACAATTTAATTCTTGTAATAATGGGGGTAATGTTGGTAATTGTATAAGTTGGTTTTTGTAGCATATTAAATTTCTTAATAGGGGGGGCAATGCTGGTAATTGAGTTAGTTTATTTTGATAACACCAAAGACTAGTTAGAGAAGAAGGCAGATTTGGCAGACTAGTAAGATTATTATTATTACATTGAATTCTTATTAAATTAGGAGGTAAAGTTGGTAACTGGGTAATAAGCCGATTATCATTGCAAACAAATGCTTTTAAACTTAAAGGTAGTTGAGGTATTTGAGAAATCAATGGATTATCAATACAGAAAAAATCATTTAAATTAGGCGGTAAATTGGGGATTTGTGTTAATTGTGTTTTTTGAAATTGTAATGTTTGTAAAGTATTAGGAAAAGTTGGAAAAGTTAATGAGGGGCCACCCCATAATGAGAATGTAAGCAAGTTTTGAGGGAATCTTACAATCTGATTAATGTTAACACATTGAAATATGTGTAAAGACTTTAAATTAGGAGGTAGATTATTAATATTTGTAACTAAAGGAAGATTACTTAATGAAATATTCTCAACTCTTGTAAAATATTGTAGCCCATTAAGATTTTGAATATTTGCAAAACTAATCGACAAGTTTGTGCTTGTTTGTAGTTTTGCACATGCAGTATCTAAAGTATTATTATTTGTATTAACACAACTTCCATTATATCTATTAACTAAAAAAATAGCTAGCTCAGCGTCAATTGTTATTTGGCTGTAACTAAAACGACTGAAAAATAGTAATATAGCTATAAGGAAAAGTTTACGCATAAAATTGGTTTTGTAAAACAAAACTAGGGTTTTTGGTTTTATTTTAACTTCCCGAAAGTCTTAAACTTTCAGGAAGTTACTTTCAGGAAGCTCTTTTTAAAAAGTTGATTTAATTATATTTGAACTATGAAAAACAATGAGATTCCATTACTACCCCAAACAATTTACCACATATATAACCATGCAAACGGCAAAGAAAATTTATTTGCTAATCAAAACAATTATCTTTTTTTTCTGCAACGCTACAACTACTTTATACATCCAATTGCAGAAACATATGCTTACTGTTTAATGCCAAATCATATTCATTTTATGGTAGGCATTAAGAATGAAAAAGATTTACAACAAGCCAATATTTATTTTCAAAAATCTAAAGGCGTTGATGAAAAAAACCTAAAAATTCTTTGTGATGATGATTACCCTGCATTTATTAGTAAAACTTTTGGCAACTTATTTAGTTCTTATTCTCAAGCATTTAATAAACAACAAAATAGAAAAGGGAGTTTATTTATTCCCAATTTTAAAAGAAAAATAGTCGACAATACTGCCTATTACTCCAAACTAATTTTTTATATACATAACAATCCAGTTCACCATCAATTTGTAACAGCGATGGAAGATTGGAAGTTCTCTTCGTACCAATCTTATTTAATGGACAAAAAGACTAAAGTTGATAGAGAAAAAGTATTAGAATGGTTTGGTAGTTTACAAGAATTTAAAAACTTTCATAGTTCGGAAAAGTTGGATATAAACTTTGATTTATAATTTTTACATCCCAAAAGTTTAAAACTATCGAGAAGCTAGTTTCATTTAACTACTTATCAACTGACTACGCCTTTTTGGCAGATATTTGCTAATAATCGTATTTCAACTTCCCGAAAGTTTAAAACTTTCGGGAAGTTATTAATTTTAATTCCACTCAGGATACAACGTAAATTGTTCCATAAAACTGTTTACATCTTTTTTAAT
>JBMLRA010000240.1:1788-23098 GCA_049241265.1 Chitinophagaceae bacterium | reverse complement strand
TTTCTTGCTTTACAGGCATTTCTTTATCCAATATGCCCTGCATTGCTTGCCACGCCTTATTAGCAGGGAAATTGGGTTCAGCATACTGTTTCATTTCATCCATATATATAATTTTATCCAACATTTGCAACCTTTACAAGGTTGTTTTGAAAAATCAATTTTAATTTATTTCTTCCTTCGTTTAAATGCCATTTTACAGTTCCTTCTTTCATTTCTAAACAAGCAGAAATTTCTTTTATAGAGTAATCTTCAATGTAGAACAAACTGCAAACAGCCCTTGTAGTTGCTGTTAGTTTACCAAGATAAACAAACACTTCGCTTTCATTTGTATTTTTAAAAGGATTTACTGTTACATCTGCCGAAATATCTGTTGTAAGTTCTAAAAAAACTGTTTTGGTTTTTTTATCTCTAACCACTGTTAATGCTGCATTACGAACTACTGTATAAATCCAAGTAAATAGTTCTGCCTTGTTGCTATCGTATTGATTAATATTTTTAAATACCCTTAGCATTCCATTGTTGATGGCAGTAACAATATCTTGCTCATCATCAAAAAACTTATTACACAAATTATATAACGCAGGATAAAATTGCAGGTACAATTTTTCCTGACTAATTCTATCATTGCGTTTGCAACCTTCTAATATGTTAGTTAGGTTAGATATAGTAATTAAGTTTGGTGTTAAAAAATCAACCTTTTTATTTTGCAATCAATGATGAAAAATATACATCATTTGTATTTTGCCAATTAAATGTAAATGTTCCAAAAGCATCCAAATTAAACGACCCAATATAAGTTTTGTTACCAAAATTTATTACAAAGGGATGCGTTCCTATTGCCACATTTTTAAAACTATTGGTGCAAGTTGCAACACTGCGAGGGTTACAAGGCTCTGCAGCTACTACAATACCAGAATAATCAATTATATATTCACCGTTTGAACTGTACGATAATATTCTATCTGAATTACAATGGTATTTTTTTAAGGTAGAAGCTAATATAACCAATTTTTTACCCGAACTTGTTTGCTCAACCAACGGTTTTAATACTAATTTATCTTCAAGCATAAATGGAACTGTATCTGTATTCGAATTGATTGTATCACTAACCCAAACAGTCCTTCTTTGTGTATTAATTCCGTCGCTAGCAGTAACCACACCAAAACCATCGCTTGTAAATGTAATAGTTGCAGTTTTTAATACATCATTTCTAATAATACTGTAAGATTTACTAATAACTGACCAAGTGATATTATTGCCAGTTTGAGAATTATTAACTGAGAAAACAATTGGTTCATTAATTGCGATGTTTACTAGTTTAGAAGATGTCATAATAAAATCAGTTCCATAATTAGGAACAAAATCCATATTATCAACTGTAATTGTGTATACTGCATATACACTACCTAAAGTAGCAGTAACATTGTAAGTACCTGCTTGATTAAATATTAATGTTGCATTATTAGCTACAGAAATGATAGAACAATCATTGTTAGGAGTAACAGACCATATAACTTTTGATGTTATATCATCATTACCAAAAGTTAAAGATATAGATTCCTTCTTTTTTACATTATTGATATTTTCATGATACAACATTGTATTCACTCCATCTTTGTTAACCTCTTTTTTACAAGATGTAAGCACAATAATGGAAATAAGTGCTATAAAAATAACTTTAAAATAAATCATAATTGAAAAGTAAACATTTTGAAACCCACACAAAAATACATTTATTAATTTTTTAATGAATGTAAACTACATATACAACCATTAAAAGCAAAAAGGTTAGTTAAAAAAAAGTTATTTTTTAAGTTGAAAAAAGATGTTATCTTTAGACAAATCTCCATACTTTTACAGCGAAAGTTGATATCGTTTGCATTGAAATTAATGCTTTTTGCAATGCTACATTTTGCTAGTTTATGTGCATAATGTAGTTTTATGGTTTAATTGCCATTTTGCTAGAGCCGTTGTGAAATGATTCATATGCCCACAATTTTTAGTTTGGCACCAAAACATTATTTAAAACTACAACAATAGAAATTAGTTTATTTATGATTAAGAAGATAATTAAATGCAGCTTGCTTGCTTTCTTTGGTTTTTATGCTTCAAAAACCGAAGCACAAATTGACCCTCACTTCTCTCAGTACTATGTTTATCCTCAATGGTTAAACCCAGCATTAACAGGTGTGATGGATGGTGATTATCGTTTTGCAGGTATCTATAGAAATCAGTGGGGAAATATTGACAATGGTTTTACAAGCATTGGCGTTGCTGCAGAATTTGCAACTCAGAAGAACTTTAACTTTGGTGTTGGCTTGTTTCAACAATCTGCTGGTAATGCTGGATACAAATACTTTACACCTTATGCTTCTGTAGCATATACTGGTATTAAGTTTGGAGCAACAGGTAACCATCACGTTACAATAGGAATTAATGGTGGTGTAATTGATAGACGATTCGACCCTAGCAAAATGAAATTTGGTAACCAATATAATCCTGGAATAGGTTTTGACCCATCGTTACTATCAAATGAAGTTCTAGCTAATCCATCTCAAACTGTATTAGATTTAGGAGCAGGCGTTTTGTATTATGATGCAACACCTAACAAAAAAATTAATGGATTTGTAGGTCTTTCTTTTGGGCATATTACACAACCAACAGATAAGTTTCTTTCAACAGCTACTACAACTAGCCAAGTTCCTATGAGACAAATTTTACACGGTGGTTTAAAAATAAATGTTAGTGAAAGGGTAAGTATCACACCTAACTATTTATTAATGAAACAAGGAACTGCACACGAAAGAATGCTTGGTGCTTATGCACAAATTAAAGCTGGCGAAGGATTTGATTTTTTGTGTGGTGCTAATTACAGATTTAACGATGCAATTGTTCCATTTACAGGATTTTATTATAAAGATTTTGTATTTGGATTAAGCTACGATGTTAATACATCTGATCTTAGCAAAATTGCTGGCACTACAAATAGTTTTGAACTTTCACTTTCTTACACTGGTAAAACAAGAAGAAACTTAAGTTCTGTACCATTTATTTGTCCAAGATTGTAAAACATCAATGTATCTTTTATGGTACACTTTTATAATACCAAAACTTACACCCGTTTAACTAATACTGAAATTTATAAATATGAAATTAATGAAGGTTTCGATTCTAAGCTGCCTTTTATTAGCAATGTTTACAGCTAATGCCCAATATGTTCAAGATTATCGTAAAAGTGCCGACAAATTTTATAATCTAGGGGATTATAAATCTGCTGCACAATACTATGAAAAATATTTAAGTGATAAAAAAGGACCACGTGGAGAAAATGACGACTACAATCCTTATGCAGTAGAAGCATCTGCCTCAAAAAAAGGAACTCCATCAAAACCTGCTGTTGCTCCAAATAACGTTAGTTTAAGGTTAATCACTAATAGAATTGCAGATTGTTACAGAATGCTGAACGATTACAAAGCAGCAGAACCTTGGTACGCAAAGGTTACATCTGACAAAGCAACTTACCCATTATCTCCCTATTACCACGCTGTATGCTTAAGAGCACTAGCAAAATATGATGAGGCAGAAAAGGAATTTTCTAATTTTTTAGCTGATTATAAACAAGATGATCAGTTTAGTAAAAATGCAAAGAGCGAACTTTTAAATTTAAAATTCATCATTGCACAAATGAAGAGTAGTCAACAAAAACTATTTGTTGTTAATAAACTTCCAAGTGAATTAAATACAACAGAACATGGACAAAATACAGCCCCAATTGTAAATAAAGATGTACTTTATTTCACTTCATCTAGACCCGACAGCGTTTTAGTTGGTAAGAAAAAAGTAGCTAAACATACGAATGATTTATATGCTTCTAAAGCAGGTGCTAAACCTGAAAAAGTAGGATTACCTGCTATTAAAGATATGCATCAAGGAAGTGCTACTTTTACACCAGATGGAAAAACAGTGTTTTTTACCAGATGGGTTTCATTATCTGCAAAAGAAGCAGCCATTTATAAAAGTACTCAAACTGATAATGGTACTTGGGGCGAACCTGAAAAACTAGGCTCTGATATTAATGTAGATGGATACACTAGTAAGCATCCTAGTGTTACTTCTGATGGGAAATATTTTTTATATGCATCTAATAAACCAGGTGGCAAGGGTAAATTCGATATTTGGTATGCATCTTTAGAAGGAGGTAAACTTGGAACTTCAACCAATTTAGGTGAAGCAGTTAATACATCTGAAGACGAGGTGACACCATTTTACCACGTACCAAGTAAAGAATTAGTATTTGCTGCACAAGGAAGAGTAGGTATGGGGGGATTTGATTTATTTGAAAGTAAAGGTAATTTTGAGGGAACCTGGACTGAAGCTAAAAATCTTGGTTATCCAGTAAACTCTCAAAAGGATGAACAATATTTTTTTAGTAACGATGATAAATTTCTATTAAAGAATTTTTACATTAGTAGCGATAGAGGAAGTGATTGTTGCTTAGAACTTTATAGTGCCAATAAGTTGATAAAAAAATGGGTTAGTGGTAAAGTTGTGGACGAAAAAACCGGTGAGCCTATTGCAAGTACAAGTATTGCTGTTACTAACGATAAAGGACAAAAACTAACTCCAATCACAACTGATAATAATGGTAATTATTTCTTTGAAACCGACCCTTACAATAGCTTAATTGCAAATGCAAAAAAAGAAAATTATAAACCATCTACAGAAACTATTACTGCTGATATGGATATAGATACTTTAGTTAGAGTTGACTGGAAGTTAACACCAATTCCACCTCCACCGCCTCCAGTAATTACTGAAACAAAACCATTAATAGTTAGATTTGATTATGATTCTTCGAATATTTCTGATGAGTTCTCAGTTAGTTTAGACTCATTAGCTGCAATGATGGCTAGAGATAAAGATATGAATGTTGAAATTGGTGGTTACACTGACCAAAAAGGTGCTGATAAATATAATATTAGATTATCTCAAAAACGTGCCGATGCAGCCAAGCAATATTTAATAAATAAATATGGTACAGATGCAACTAGATTAACTACAAAAGCTTACGGCAAATGTTGCCCTATTGAGAAAGAAGTTAATGAAGATGGAAGTGATAATGCAGCTGCTAGACAAACAAATCGTAGATTAGAATTTAAGTGGATTAAGAAACCTTAAATCCATTTGATAGTTATAAAAAAAGAGCCTCGCAAATGCGAGGCTCTTTTTTTATAGTAAAGCTTTTACAGTTTATTTAATAATTTATTAAGCACTATTACTCCTTCAGTTGCAGACTTTTCTATAGCTGTAATATTGTTAATGGCAAATGTTTCTGGTATTGATTTATCAATAATAAAATTCTTACAGTCATTAGATACATAGTTAATTAAAGAGGCTGCTGGATAAACTTGAAGTGAAGTGCCAATAATAACAAAAACTTCTGCCGCCCTAACTATTTCTACTGCTTTATCTAGCATTGGCACTGGCTCATTAAACCAAACAATGAACGGTCGTAACTGTCCACCATCATCTGCTAAATCACCTACATTAATATCTCCTTTTATTTCAAATGTTTTTTCAACATTGTAAACGCTTCGCATTTTAAAAATTTCGCCGTGTAAATGCACCACATTTGTGCTACCACCTCTTTCATGCAAATCATCAATATTTTGAGTAACGACTGTTATATCAAAATCTTTCTCTAATTCAGCAATAGCAATATGTGCAGCATTTGGCTTAGTATTAGCTACATCTATTCTTCGCATATTATAAAAGTTTAACACTAATTGTGGATTTTTTTCAAATCCTTGCGGTGTTGCTACTTCATAAACATTGTATCCTTCCCACAAACCATCACTATCCCTAAATGTTTTCAATCCACTCTCTGCACTAATACCAGCACCAGATAATACTACTAGCTTTGGTTTACCTTTTTGGGGGTTCTTTTCTTCCATAGGTATAAAGATAATGCCCCAATAATTATAATGGGCCAAATTGAAAGTAGTATTACTAAAAGACTTGAAATAACATTACCTCCTGTTCTAAAAGCTTCTTTCATTTTAAATGAAAAACTACTCGAATCTTCAGGCTCAATTTTCTTTCCATTTAATATTTGATAATATTTTAAATTAACTGTGCTATATGCTGATTGATGAACAAGATAATTAACCCTGCTAGCAGCTGATTCTATTTCCTCTTGTACAGAATTAATTTCTGTTTGCACTTCAAGAATATCTTTCATATTTTTTGCTTGACGCATCAGCTCAAGATATTGCAATCTTACTATTTTCTTGGCTTCAATCCTAGCTTTGGTATCTATAACTTCTGTTGTAACATCTTGGCTTGTTATTTTCTTTTCAATTACTTTAATACTATCTCCTCCAATATTATTTACTAAGTCATCAAAATTTTCAACAGGCACTTTTATTACAATTCTATTCTCAGATTTATCATCACTTAAAACTTGTTCTTCTTGAGAAATGTATGCTCCAAATGCCTTTACATTTTTATGAATAAAATTATTGTAAGCCCTATAATTATTAATTTCTAGAACAATATCACCTGTCTTAATAATTTTTTTATCCCAGTCTTCGTAAGATTTTGAAGGTTGTTTTTCAGGTTCGTTGGATTTCATTTTCTCGTGTTCTGGAGCTGGTGTTGGTTTATCTTTTTCAAACTTGTCACTTGCTTGGTCTATGGCATCTGTACTTGTTACGTTTGAAGAGAAATTATAATTACTAGTGCTATTAAATTCAGTGTTGCTATTCGAAGAACTTATTAACCCCTTTTCTGCATCGGTTTTATATTCTGATTTTGCTTTAAAAATGGATTTATCAGTTTCACTTAACGATGCTACATTTTCTTTCTTTGTATTATTACACGCAAATAATATTACTGTGCTGATAATACAGATAAATATTTTTTTCATTATGATGTTTTTTAGTGAGATGAGAGATACAAGTAGATTACATAAAAAGGAGTAGGCTATTAAACCTACTCCTTTTAAAACAGTATCTATTTAACCATTTTTTTTGATAATACTATTACTGTGCTATCCTTATTTATTATTGCTATTAAACTATCCTTTTTGTTTTTTACGAATGATAATTCATAAATAGAATCTTGTTTTACAAACAACGAATCTTTATGTAGGTAATACAATTGTTTGGTAGTTTCTTTAGGTGATATTGTTTGCAAACTACTATCTGCATTGAATTGTAGCGTTGTTGAATCTGCAAACAAAGCAATAGCCAATAAACTAATAGCATTTGAATCACTGTTGTTATACACAGTATCAATATTCCACTCCCCTACGATATTTACAGTTTTTTCTTTTGGAATAGGTGGGTAAGACAGCCCAGTTTTATTAACAATAAAATAAAGACCTGAACATAATGCTGCGATTGCCACTATGGCAATAATAATTTTACTTTTCATTTTTATTAATTTAATTAAGTGAAGGAATGTTGTGATGCAGCTGCATTAATTGATACAGAATTTAGCTTTTTTGTAACCTTTAATATTTGTTAAAGGAATGGTAAATTATCTTAAATAAAAATTGACCCCAAACTTTTCTCCATCCTTTTACATTTGCAACTATGATAGACTATAAGCGTTTAAGAATTGTTTTTTTAGGAACCCCCGATTTTGCTGTTGCTTCTTTAGATGCATTAGCAAAAGCTGGTTGTAGTATTGTTGGTGTTATTACTGCACCTGATAAACCAGCTGGCAGGGGAATGCAATTGCAACAAAGTGCTGTAAAAAAATATGCAATTGAGAACAACTTAAAAGTTCTGCAACCAGACAAACTTAAAAATGAAGCATTTATTTCAGAATTAAGATTATTGAAAGCTGATGTACAAGTTGTAGTTGCATTTAGAATGCTGCCAGAAATTGTTTGGAATATGCCACCTATGGGCACCATTAATGTTCACGGTAGTTTGCTACCACATTATAGAGGTGCTGCACCTATTAACTGGGCAATTATCAACGGCGAAAAACAAACTGGTGTAACCACTTTTAAATTGAAACACGAAATTGATACTGGAAATATTTTAATGCAAGAGATAATACCAATTGGTGATGATGAAAATGCTGGTGAATTGCACGATAAGATGAAAGATGTGGGAGCAAGACTTTTAGTAAAAACTATTGAAGCTATAGCCGAAAATAAAGTTGATGAAATTGAACAATATCAAAAATCAAATATTGAACATCAATCATTGCTTCACGCACCCAAAATATTTACTGATACTTGCAAAATTGATTGGGCAAAATCAATTAATGAAGTTTATAATTTAGTACGAGGACTTTCGCCCTATCCTGCTGCTTACACAACCTTAAATGACAAAAAAATAAAAATATTTTCCTGTGAAAAAGAAATCACCTCACCAAAAGAATCAATAGGTTCATACATCACAAACAACAAGACTTTTTTAAAATTTGTCTGTACAGATGGATATATTAGTATAGTAGAACTACAAATGGAAGGAAAAAAACGTATTAAAATTGAAGAGTTTCTAAAAGGTTTTAGGAATTAAACGGTTTAAAAAATAAAAAAGGCTACCAAATTTGGTAGCCTTTTTTATTTTAATGAATAACATAATTATTCTTTCACAAAACTAATTAAATCAGATTTTTTACCATCTGCATCAACAATGTGAATGGTGTAATTACCAGCACTCAATTTCTCTACATTAACTTGTAAATTATTATCTCCTTGAGTTAGTGTACGTGCAGTTTTTAAAACTACTTTACCTAATAAATCTGTTATAATTACATTGGCATTTTTTGCAGTTGAAGTTGCAACAGTAACATTCAACAAGTCTCTAGTTGGATTTGGATAAACATTACCCATAACTATACCATTAACTCTTGCTCCTTTAATTGAAATAACATTACTGTAAAGAATGCTGCCATCCTTTGCAATTTGTTTTAATCTGTAATAAGCATCTTTTGAAATACTGTTATTATCAACAAATGAATAACTTAAACTTGAGTTATTATTACCAACTGATTTAGATGAAATATTAGCTATTTTCTCAAAGCTATTGATTGTAGTCCCACGTTGTAATTCATAAGACTTAACATCAATCTCATTAAGAACTACCCAATTTAATTGATTTGCATTTCCTACTTTCTCACCCGTGAACTTAAGTGAAGTAAATGGTAATAAATTATCTGCAGCACCTGCAATTGCATATTCACTGAAGTTGGTTAACCCCGTTCTCACAACAACAGGTTTGGTTAAACTACCAGTATTAGTTCCTGCTGTTCCTTCAAGACTCCAGTTAGTAGCATTGTGAGCTCGTTTAACAGAGCGAAGAGTTGTAAGAGTTTGTGTTACTATTGATGAACTATCCGTATCAGTTAAACTTACTGTGTAAGTACCACCTGTAATACTATCAGTTTCGATTCTCCAGAATCCATTATTATTAATATTAACCATATTCATTGCACCATCTAAAAGAGGGAATCCACTTAAAGTTGGCGGTGTAGCGATATACTCAACTGTTAATGTACCTCCTTTATTTGGAGCAGTTGTAAATTCAACACGTGCTGTTTTAGCATAAGTTCCTTTACCAACAGGGAAATCACCAGATGTAGTAGTATTAGTAGCAGTAGTAAACCATCTTCTGAATTTACCAGATATAAAACCAGAAGTGTAGTTTAGACTACCTCTTTGTACTAAACTATTACCTAGTGTAATTACATTATTTCCATTGTTAATAATACCAGCAATCATAGTGAGAACACTAGTTCCTGAAATTGTACCAGTTTGACTAGGTAGTGTAGTTCCTAATGATGAAATAGTAACTCCAGCAGCACTTGTATTGTTAAATGCCATACCAGCAAACTTTGCTGTAGTTAAGAAGTTAGTAACATTAAATGTTGCACCAGAACCAGTACCACCAGTAACTGATTGAGCACCAGTTGGGGCAACAGTATAATTTCCAGCATTTAGTAAAACAGCACTAATAATGCTTCCAGTACCACCTACAGATAGAACATAAACAGCAGCAGGCGTAGAGAATGTACCTCCTGGAATTGTTAAAATATCACCAACTGAGTAACCTGTACCAGTTGCAACAACTGTTATACTAGGCACATTGTTTCTGTAGATACCATTTCCTGAAATAGTTTGTCCAGTTGTAACTGGAGCAGTTACTCCATTTAAGTAAGATTGGAAGTTTGGAGGTGTTGATGTAGCCCAGATACCATTATTGGTAAAGTTTCCACTTAAATAAGCAGTAAATGTTGATCTCAATTCAGAGTTAGCATTAATTGTTAAATCTCCATTAATACCAATATTAGAGCCAAACGTGGTGAACCTATTTCCTATAGAATTACCTCCATTAACTACTATGCTTCCAAGAGATAATCTAGATGAACTTAAAAGACAGTTTACAGCGAAACCTCCAATACCAGTAACAGATGTTTGATTAGAAACTCCATCACCCAAAACAACTATATTTCCTGATCCTATGTTTCTTGCAACTGAACCACGATATCCAATTACATTACCATTAAATCTATGTGGATCAGCTATTGTAATAGTACCCCCAGTTACATTAATGTTTCCAAATGAAAATGTCTTCGCAGCTGTACCAAATCCTAGCAAGTCAGTTCCTGCAGGAACACTACCAGCATCTGTGCCGTTATTACCATCAATGTTAAAGTTACCAGAACTCATTACAAAGTTTGAACTATCATTGAATAGAACAAAACCATTAAGGTTAACTGTACCACCTGAAATATTTAGTGTTGCACCTCTTGCAAATGTTAAAGCTTTGTTACCACCACCAGAAACACCAACATTCAATGTTCCTGTTTGAACGGTTAAAGTACCTCCATTTCCAACACCAAGTGAACTACAAGAATATGGAGAAGGGGACGTACCGCCTAAACTGACATTAAAACCAGTTATAGTTACAGTATCAACAGCTGTTGGTATTGTACCAGTAGACCAAGTTGAACCATTACCCCAGTTGCCATTAGCAATTGCGTAAATTACTAAACTAGTTGTATTAACACAACTATTAGTTGTTGAGTCGTTTAAAGCATTAGCATCTCCATTAACAGCAACACCACCTTTAATGCAATAACTACCAATAGTATTAAAGTCGGCTGTATTAGTTATTAGTACATTTTGTGATGCACCAGCTGCTAAAACTCCAGTATTCAAAAGTTTTGAATACACAACAGGAGCACCAGATGGTGGAGTTACTCTTGCACCAACAGTAGCATTAGTAGTAGCAAAGTTTATTGGAATAGCACCAAAGTTAGTTATTGAAACTGTAATGTTTCCAGATGGTGTAATTGAGAAAGAACCTGTAGGCGAAACAACAGATGTTGCTGCTAAATCTACAGCATTAAGTCTAATGATTGATAAATTGTCAATACCAATGTCGGTCACTCCAAAATCTGAAGTAGCTCTAAATCTAATAACACTTGTTGCTGAGCTAGAGTTGAAATCAACTGTTTTAGTAGTCCAGTTAGTTGCATTTCTAAACGTATCAATTTTTGTGAAAGTTAACCCACCATCTTGTGATAAGAAGATTTGAACCGAATCTGTACCACTAGTATTTATATAATCAAAAGATAATCGTTTTATTGGAGACCCGCCACTACAATTTAAATACAAATCAAAATTTCCAGATGTACCAAAAGTTGCTTGATATGTGTGAAAACGAGCTGAATATGTTCCTGTAGAGGATGTTGGTGCATAAACTCCTGAGTTAGGATTAATCCAGTTAGCAGCAGAAGCATCATCATTTCTTCTCCAACTACTATCACCCATTAAAGGGTAACTTCTCCAACTATTGTTAGGAACAGTCCTTGAACCTACATCGCCACAACCATCTTCCCAAGTATTTTCAAAATCTTCTGTATATGGTATTGTTGCATAGGTAACCAAAAGTTGATCAACAAAAACCGGAGTAGAATAACTGCTATCAGCCGAGAATCTACACTTGATTTTTCTTCTGTAGTATTTAGCTACACTTTGTAAAGCTGTAAGGTTAGCATTTGTATCTAGAGAACGGTCTGTGAATTTAGTACTAACCCCAGGTATAGAATCTTGCCATTGATAACTTAATCCAATATAACCTTCTGTTGCACCAGTAACAGATAACGCTACAGGAATTCCATTACAAGATGTAGCTGTTGATGCAGCTGCAGACCCACCAACAGGTTTACCAGTGCAAGATGAACCAGGAACAATTTTTATTACATAATCCTCTGTTTCACCACTACCAAAGTTTTCGCAAGAAGTTGTAAAACTTGCAACACGAATACGTACACGCATCATAGTAAAACCTAAAACGCTGTTAGAAGGAGGTGTAATAGTTATTGTTGCTGTAGTAGCTCCTGCTGCAAATGGTATATTTTGCATTTCAGAAGGATCCAAAGTACCACTATGGTCGTAATCAATCCAAACAGCAGCTTGTTGTGGTGTTGCACTAGCCGTTACAGTTAATGTGTAAGGTATTTCTTGAGCTAGTACGGGCGATTGAGTAGTATCATTAAATATGGTGTAGCCTAAAGAAGTGGTACTAGTGTTAACACCAGGATTTGCATTAGCATAATTTAGTGTTGGTACTGCTGGCGGATTACCTCCATCAATTGCAATGTTTTCAATACTTGGAGATGTAGAACTATGTAATGAAACCCCATTTAGTGGGCTGCAATAGCAATCGAACAATGGATTTATAGGAACAGCAATTTTATCTGAAAAAGCACTTGCACTTGAGTTCGTACAAGTAATTTTTCTACGATACCAAGTATCAACAGTAATTCCAGCAACCGAATAAGTTTTGCTTTTAGCAACTGTAATGTCAGCCCAATTGTGGGTAGCTGTTGAATCTTGCCATTGATATGCTAAATTTGTAACGCCCTCTGTAGCATTTGCCACACTTAAACTGAAAGGCTTATTAGGGCAAATTCCTGTTACTGAACTTTC
The DNA here is from genome assembly GCA_049241265.1 of Chitinophagaceae bacterium. Classification (GTDB taxonomy): domain Bacteria; phylum Bacteroidota; class Bacteroidia; order Chitinophagales; family Chitinophagaceae; genus CAIVPM01. Next base: position 10,137 of record JBMLRA010000240.1, on the reverse strand, counting down.
TGTGGTACCGCCTAGAGGAGTACCTGCACAAGGTACACCTGGTAATACTCTAAAAATATAATCTTCAGTTTCACCGTTACCAAAACTAGCACAACTTGAACCATAGTTAAATCCAAAGTTACTTGTTCTAACACGGAACATTGTTAAACCTAAAGGTGCATTAGCAGGTATTTCAACTACTATGTCAGCAGATAAATTACCAGCTACAAATGGCACATTAACATATTCTGCAGAATCATAAGTTTGGTTGTGATTCCAATCTACCCAATAACCACAAGAATTTGTATTTGGAGTTGTGCTTGTTGTAATAGTTAATGTATAGGTACCTGCTTGTCTAACAGCTGGTATTGGAGGATTATTTACACCTGTTGTATCTGTAAAATATGCATATCCCAAAGTTGGTGCTGCATTTGAACCTGGATGACTATTAGTATAATTTAATGTACCGCCAACCAATGAAACAGATTCAATTAAAGCAGTTGTTGATGTTGTGTGTAAACTATTATTGATGATAGGACTACAGTAACATTCATAGAAAGGTCTTACAAAAACATACTTAGCTGTAGAAATTCTAGTATTACCAGCACAAGTAATTTTTCTTCTAAAATATTTTGCAACCGAAATACCGCCAACGACAGGATAAGAAAAACCTGTTGCACCAGGAATGTCAGTAAAGCTAGAACTAACTCCTGGTACAGAATCTTGCCATTGATACGTTAATCCAGAACCTAATGTTGAGCCTAACGTAAATAAATTAAAGTTTTTGCCAGCACAAACCGTATCTTTTGTAGATTCAGCTGTTCCACCTAAAGGCACACCTGTACAAGCAACAGGGCTGTTCCAAGTAAAAATAACATCTGGGCGTGTTGTTGGAGTTCCGTTTTCAACTACAGTTGTTGTACCACAAAGATTTCCATTATTGTCTGAACGATTACTATGTGAACCATTAAAAGATAAGCCACTTGTCCAAGGACAGATAATATTATTAGTCCAAGTTGTTAAACCTGTGTTACCATTGTTTGGGTCACCATTACAAATGTCTAGTATAATATTGTCGGTACCATTCCAAAAGAAAGGTGTAGTAAGTATAAATTCATTAATGCCTACAGTTGGTGTATGTGTAGCAGGACCAAATGCTACTATTGTTCCTGTTTCCCAAGTTGTTGGATCAAGAGAAGCCGTAGCTGTACTTCCTATTGATATAGTGTATTCTTCTATATCAGTAAAAGGATTAGCAGTTGTAGGGGCAGTTATAGATATAACATTAAACTTAATGCTATTAATAAAACCTGCACTCATACCAGCTGCCTGTAGTTCAGAAGCTAGGTACAAATACTGAGCACGACTACCCTCATAAAAATCCTGAATAGGACAAGGATAGGTTGATGTTGTGTTTGCTCCAGTTGCTGATCCAATGGTAAAATCTGTTTGCGATTTTACTGACATTGAAAACATCAATAGAACAAGAAAAGCATAGATTTTCTTCATAATTACATTTTTATATAAGTGACAAATATATTGGTTTTATTGTTTTGTTAAATTTAACAATCCATTTTTTTTGCAACTTTTTTTATTTTATTGTGTTGAAGTATGAAAAAATTATTTAATTCTAGTATTTGTGGAATTAATAGTTTTTTTTCATTATTAATAATTATATAATCGCACAATTTCATTTTAATATTTTCATCAATCTGATTCTTCATTCTCTTGTCAATATCATTTTTGGAAATAGTATCGCGTTTTAGTATTCGTTCAATTCTGATTTCTTTGGGTGCAAATACTCCAATTACGTAATTAAGATGTGCAGCACTTCCAGATTCAAACATTAAGGCAGCTTCTTTAATGATATAGGGTGATGCTTGTTCATTAGCCCAATCAACCCCAGCTTGTATTGCAAATGGATGAACAATTGTATTCAATTTTGATAGCTTGAATGCATCATTAAAAACAATACTAGCTAAATATTTTCTATCAACTTTATCATTAATGTAGACATTTTTACCAAACTCCTTTTCAATCATTTCTCTTAATTCTAGATTTTGATTCATAATTTCTTTTGTTGCTGCATCTGCGTTAAACACAGGAGCACCAAGTATTTGAAATACTTTTGCAACCGTTGACTTTCCTGAACCAATACCTCCTGTTAATCCTACTTTTATCATATAATAGTTTAAACGGTTTCAAATTTAATTAATAAAAAAATCCCAAACTCAATAATAGAGCTTGGGATAAATTATTTTTGATTTGAATGAACTAAGCAACTGTAGTTTTATTAACATTCGCACTCCACTCTTGACTGATAGTTGATTTTTCAATTTTTAAATAACTACCAGGACTAACTTCAATTTGCAAAGTACCGTCTTCGTTTACTTTGTTAACAGTTGCGTGGATTCCGGCAATGGTTACAATTTTATCTCCTTTTTTTAAATTATCGATAAACTTCTTTTGTTCTTTTGCTTTTTTTGCTTGTGGGCGAATCATAAAAAGCCAAAACACTAAAATCATTCCACCTAGCATAAGTGGCATTGCAAATGGACTACCTTGTGGCTGACCTGCTCCTGCGGGTGGAGCCATTAAAATGAAATTCAATAAATTCATACTTGTTTTTTATAATTGTTATTTACTCTTTTTTTCTTCAGTTACTGGGTGTGGTTGAACTATTTTATCATTTTCACAATTAGTTATATTTCCTGTAAACTGCAAATTTCTCTCATTATCGTTATTAGTATTGGTGGATACTAATAATGATTTATGAACATCTCCACAAAATCTTTTACTATCAAAATTAGCGGTTACCCAACCTTCTTTTCCTGGCAAAATAGCTTCTTTACTGTAATCCGCAATAGTACATCCACAGCCAGGTCTAACATTTGTTAAAATCAATGGTTTTAGCCCTGTATTTTTACACCTAAACTTCAATGTTATTTTTTCACCTTGTTTAATTGTTCCAAAAGTTAAGCTAGTATCTAACCACTGAACAGCTGTGTAGTTAGTAGTATCTTGAATTGCTTTCTTAACTAATGAATCGTGTTTTGCATTGGCTTTTTTGTTATCACTTGCACAGTGAGTAAAAAGCAAAGAAATTGCGAATAATACTAATGTATTTCTCATTGTAATACGAACTAAATTAATGATGTGCTTTTTTAAAAGCTACTTTGTTTATTTTACCCTTCTCTAACAAATCTTTGTGCAAATTATCTAAAATTCCATTTACAAACTGACCACTTTGCGGTGTACTATATTCTTTTGCTATGTCTATGTATTCATTGATAGTAACTTTTGTAGGAATTGTTTCAAAATATAGCAATTCGCTCACCCCCATTTGCAATAATATCATATCTAAAGAAGCAATTCTATCTGCATCCCAGTTTTGAAACTTTGGTGTAATAATCTCCAATAGATATTCTTTTTTATCTAAGCAAGTAGTTAACATACTTTTAGCGAAATTCCATTTATCTTCATCTAACATTACGTGCATTGATAAACTATGTTGTTTTTGCAAATAACTAATAACAAGACTTTGCATCATTTCACCATCATCATCAAGATTGTCAAATTTATCTTCAATAGTAGAAAGAAATAAATCTGATTGGAGCAGAAGGTCATTAAATATAAAACTCAAAATACCTACTTCGTCTTTTTTTTCTCTACTTTCAATAGTTATATATTTTTTATACTCTTGTGTTTCAGATAAGAGCAAGTACATTTTACGTACAATATCCACATCAGAAGCAATGTCGGTTTTGTATGTCTCTACAGCGTCTTGATAAGTTTTATCTTCAATAATATTCCACAAAATTTGGTTGCCAGAAATCTTGGTGTTAACATTCAAATCTGCTTCAGATGGAATATTCTTAGCTGCTCTGTTTCTTGAATCTTTTTCTGCATACCTTGCAACAGCTAACGTGTTATAGAGTAGAAATATGAATAGCTCTCTAGTCTTATCAAACTTTTTTTCAAGTGTTGTAACTGGATTCTTAAATGCTGTTGTTTCGTTAATGGTATCAATGGAATACAGCAACTGCATCACTTTTACCCTAATATTTCGTCTAGTAATCATTTCTCTTTAAGAACTTTTTTGGGTGGCGAAGATAGGGGTTCAATGAGTAGCAGTGTTTATAAAATAGAAATAGCTTTAAATAAAATAAGCACAAATAAGTTTTGGATTTTATAGCAACTAAAATTCAGATAAAAAATCTTTTATATTTTTTTGTAATTGACTGCTTGCTGGAGTTAAAGGCAAACGCAATATATTTTCAATTAAACCACGCTCATGCAGAAAAGCTTTAGCACCAGCTGGATTGTTTTCTATAAACAAATAGTCATATCCTTTTAATAATTTATAATGAATTGCTCTTGCTTCTTCAAATTTGTTTTGTTTCGCAAGATTAATCATTGCTGAAAATTGTTTAGGAAAACAGTTGGCTGCAACACTAATAACACCATCCATTCCTAATGCAATTTGCCCACAACTTAAAGCGTCGTCTCCGCTAACAATCAAAAAATCTTCCGGGCTATCCCTCAATATTTCCATACACTGCTGCATATTGTCAGTAGCTTCTTTAATACCTTTTATATTGGCTACTTCGTGGGCAAGTTTAATTGTGGTATAAGCACTCATATTTCTACTAGTTCTACCAGGAACATTGTATAATATTATTGGCTTTGTAGATGCTTCTGCAATTTGCTTATAGTGAAGAAAAATACCTTCTTGCGTTGGCTTATTGTAATTTGGTGATGCACTTAAAACAGCAACTGCATTATCAATTGGCAATGCATTTATCTCGTTAATAACTGCTTTGGTATTGTTGCCACCAACGCCCACAACAACTGGTACTCTATTATTTATTTTTTCAAAAGTATACTGTAGAATATCCTTTTTTTCTTCAAAGTCTAAAACTGGCGTTTCGCCTGTTGTACCAAGGCTTACAATATAATTAACCCCATTATTAATAATGTAATCAATCACACGACCTAATGCATCAAAATCAATTGACTCATCCTTTTTAAAAGGTGTTACAATTGCAACACCAGTACCTGCTAATATTTTTTTTAAAGACACTTTTATTTGAAAATTTGAGAGTTTTAAATTATTTAACTGCTATATATTTAATAATTTATTCTGATTCTACTTCATCCCAAAAGCCCATATTTCCATATTTATTTATTCTATAGTTAACCCTATCATTTGCACTCATTTTTTCAACTTCAGACAATGTTTTTTTTATGCAATTTTTTAGTTTTTGGGCAGCTTCGTCATAATTCCAATGAGCACCTCCAAGTGGTTCAGATACAATTTCATCAACTAACCCAAAACCCTTCATATCAGTTGCTGTTAACTTTAACTGCTCAGCAGCAATTTCTTTTTTCTCCCAAGTTCTCCAAAGAATACTGCTACAACTTTCTGGGCTAATTACCGTATACCAAGTATTTTCCATCATTAATACTCTATCACCTACACCAATTCCAAATGCACCACCACTAGCCCCCTCTCCTATTATTATTACGATAACTGGAACTTTCAGCCTCATCATTTCATAAATATTTCTTGCAATAGCCTCACCTTGTCCACGTTCTTCTGCTTCTAGCCCAGGAAATGCACCTGGGGTATCTACAAAAGTGATAACTGGCTTATTAAATTTTTCAGCCAAACGCATTAAGCGTAAAGCTTTTCTATATCCCTCGGGATTTGCCATACCAAAATTCCTCAACTGACGCATTTTGGTGTTTATTCCTTTTTGCTGCCCAATAACCATTACTGTTTCGCCATCTAATTGTGCAAAACCACCAACCATTGCCTTATCATCTTTGATATTTCTATCCCCGTGTAGTTCAACGAAATTTGTAAAAATTTTATCGATATATTTTAGTGTGTATGGTCTGTCGGGATGCCTACTTAATTGAACTCTTTGCCAAGGCGTTAAATGTTCAGTTATTTCTTTTCGTTTTTCTATGATAGCATTTTCAATTTTACTAATACCATCCGATAAATCGATTTTACTTTTTTCAGCCGATTGAATTAATTTTTCCCTTTCTTCATATAGTGTTTTTATTGGCTGTTCAAACTCTAAAAATTGTCTATTCGGGTACTCTGGCATATAATCATTTTTGGTTGGTAAAAGTAAGGGTTGAATTATTTCTGTAAAAAATTTTGTTTATGTAAAACTGTTCCCTTTATATTTGCAACCCAATCAAAAATAACACAAAGTTATTCAAGAAAGGATCGGTAGTTCAGTTGGTTAGAATGCCGCCCTGTCACGGCGGAGGTCGCGGGTTCGAGTCCCGTCCGGTCCGCAGATTAAGAAGAAAAGCCTCGTAAGTCAATAACTTACAAGGCTTTTTTCATTTCGGGGTAAGTATAGTTACAATTTTCTTTCCTCCATATAGTACAGTCAGACTTCAAAGTCAACTATCCTACAATTTCAATGACCTTTTTAAATTTATATTCAATACATCTAGTATTTAGATATCAATACTCTCATTAGGGTTTAAAAATCGTACTCAAGCGTAAGTACTCTAATCTAAATCTTCTAGAAAAAATCCCAAAAATACATTGCACATATTCTGATATGTTTGCATACTAATTTGTAGTATGACCAACAGAATACCAACACAAGCACTTTTTCCAAGCTTTGATAGTAGTCTTTTGAAAAACATATTGGAGCATTCCACTATTGCAGAAGCACAAGCTGGTACTGTTTTAATGCGTACTGGTCAGTACATAAAACACACTGTTTTAGTAACTAAGGGGAAGATAAAAGTTTATAGAGAAGATGATGAGGGCAAAGAATTTTTTATGTATTATTTGTTGCCAGGACAAGCTTGTGCAATCTCTATGATTTGTGCTACAAAAAGCGAAAAAAGTCAAATAATGGCAAAGGTTGTAGAAGATGCTGAATTAATTATGGTGCCTTTGCAGCTTATGGATAAATGGATGACAGAACATAGAAGTTGGTATGAATTTGTTGTGGATACTTACAGAAGTAGATTTGAAGAAGTGCTTACAGTTATTGATAGTATTGCATTTAGAAGTATGGATGAACGTTTAGAATTTTATTTAAAACGAAATGCAAAAACGAATCAAACAAACGATATACAAACTTCACATCAAGAAATTGCTAATGATTTAAGTTCTTCAAGAGAAGTCATTTCAAGACTATTAAAAAAGATGGAACAAAGAGGTCTTGTAAAACTACATCGCAGCCATATTGAAGTGTTAATGTAGTGAGTGATAAATGTTACAATGTAAGAAATTTTAAAACTACATTTTTGCCAAGTAAATTTTTTGTATGGAATTACTTGGTTACTTTTTAGCATTATTTGTAGGTATCGCTTTGGGCTTAATTGGTGGAGGAGGATCAATTTTAGCGATGCCAATATTGGTTTATATATTTCATTTTAACCCACAGCTTGCAACAAGCTACTCACTATTCGTTGTGGGTATCTCTGCACTTATAGGTTCAATAAAACATTACAAGTTAAATAATCTAAACCTCAATACTGCATTTGTTTTTGGTATCCCATCAATTGCAAGTTTACTGCTTACTAGAAAGTTTATTTTACCACAAATACCCAATATAATTATTAGCTTTAATAAGATTATAATTACAAAAAATATTTTATTGATGATTGTATTTGCAGCATTAATGATTGCAGCATCCATATCAATGATAAGCAATAAAAAAAATGAAACTAAATTAAATATACCCAGTAAAAACAAGCTTGCATTTGTTGGGTTTATGGTAGGTTTTGTTACAGGATTTTTAGGTGCTGGAGGTGGATTTTTAATAATTCCGGCACTAATATTTTTTGCTGCCTTGCCAATGAAACAAGCAATTGGTACATCCCTTTTTATTATAGCAGTTAATGCAATGATAGGCTTCATTGGAGACCTTATAAACAATGTTCAACTTGATTTTCAATTTTTATTACAGTTCTCAGTTATAGCAATTATTGGAATTTTTATTGGTACTTATTTATCCAAAAAAGTTGATGGAAATAAATTGAAACCTGCATTCGGTTGGTTTGTATTAGTTGCAGGTATTTACATTATTGCTAAAGAAATATTTTTTTATTGAAAGCACTATTCACTATGAATGTTTGCTTTCTCACTATGTATGTATGCAACGCACAAACACACAATGAATTTTGGAGTAAGCTAACTGTTTCAAAAAAAATAAATAACAAACTTTCTTTTGCTTCTGATTTACAATTTAGACAACAAGCCAACTATAAAACTACAAGTAAAAATATTTTTGAAGCACCATATACAAGGTCAATAAGAATTTGGTTAAACTACAAATTAAAAAACAACTTTTCAATCACAACAGCCCCTATCGCATATTTCAT
>JBMLRA010000240.1:0-1688 GCA_049241265.1 Chitinophagaceae bacterium | reverse complement strand
ATTATCAATTTTCAAATGAGTTTTTTATTAAAACACAACAATCACAAACTTCATTCGACCAAAATAGAATACAAAATTTATTGCAGCTACAACTTCATAAAATAGAGTTTAACATAGGTTATCAATATACAATCCAGGCTAATGGTAATTCCTTAATCAATAGAAATCAATATTTATTCAACACAAGTGTATTATTATAATTTCTTGTGTAACAAATGTTACCGACTATTCTTTTGTAGCATCGCATTTTTGCAATCTAAAACAAATTTTAATGCAAATAGAACAAATTTATACAGGATGTTTAGCACAAGGTGCTTACTACATTACGAGCAATGGCGAAGCTGCCATAATAGACCCTCTTCGTGAAACACAACCATATTTAGACAGGTTGCAAAGAGACAATGTAAAACTAAAATACATTTTTGAAACACACTTTCATGCTGACTTTGTAAGTGGTCATTTAGATCTTAGCAAACAAACAAATGCACCCATAGTTTATGGACCAAATGCTGCTTGTGAGTTTGATTGTATTTCTGCAAGTGATGGGCAAATCTTTGAGTTAGGCAATGTAAAAATTAAAGTACTTCATACTCCAGGACACACAATGGAAAGCACTTGCTTTTTGCTAATAGATAAAAATGGAATTGAACATTCTTTATTTAGTGGTGACACTTTATTTATTGGAGATGTTGGTAGACCAGATCTTGCACAAAAAGCTGCATCAATGACACAAGAGCAATTGGCAGCACTTTTATACCATTCTTTAAGAGATAAAGTAATGATTTTGCCAGATGATGTAATTGTTTATCCTGCACACGGTGCAGGTAGTGCTTGTGGAAAAAATATGAGTAAAGAAACTACATCTACAATCGGCATTCAAAAGCAACTAAATTATGCTTTAAGAGCCAATATGACCGAAGCTGAGTTTATTAAAGAAGTTACCGATGGGCTGTTACCACCACCAATCTATTTTGGTGCAAATGTGGCTATGAATAAAAAAGGGTATGAAAGTTTTGATACTGTTTTTAATAATGGAATGAGAGCTTTAACAGTAACAGAGTTTGAAGTAGCAGCAGAGGAAACTGGAGCATTAATTTTAGATACAAGAAATAATACAGATTTCTGCAAAGGATTTATTCCACAATCAATAAACATAGGCATTCAAGGCGATTTCGCACCTTGGGTAGGTGCGTTGGTTGGGGATGTAAAACAAGCCATTATTTTAGTAACAGAATTGGGTGAAGAAGAAGAAACTGTTACAAGACTTACAAGAGTTGGCTTCGATAATATTATTGGTCACTTGCAAGGTGGTTTTAATGCTTGGAAAAATGCAGGAAAAGATGTTGATATTATTGATAGAATATCCGCTCAAGACTTTGCAACTGAATTCAAATTTGGTATAGCAGAAAGCAAAGTAATTGATGTTCGCAAACAAAGTGAATATGCAGCTGAACACGTTGAAAATGCCTACAGCAGACCCTTAGCAGAAATTAACGATTGGATAAAAGATATTAACCCTGAAGAACATTTTTACTTGCATTGTGCAGGTGGTTATAGAAGTATGATAGCAGCAAGTATTTTACAAGCACGAGGCTATAGAAATTTTACTGAAATAGAAGGCGGTTTTAAAGCAATTGCAGAAACATCTGTGCCTAAAACAGATTTTGTTTGTCAATCTAAATTATCAA
>JBMLRA010000239.1:0-3427 GCA_049241265.1 Chitinophagaceae bacterium | reverse complement strand
TATTCAGTTATATTTAATACATAAAGTTTTATCATTTCTTTTATTTTGCAAAAATACGCAATATGAAAAAATATTTAGGTATAGCAATCATCTCACTTTTTTTGTTTTGGGCTTGTAAAAAACCTCAAGGTTTTGATTACAGGGATGTAAAAAATATTAAAATAGACAATTTGGGTTTTAGTAAAACAACTTTAACTATGGATTTAGTTTATTTTAATCCAAATAATTTTGGAGTAACATTAAAAAATGTTGATTGTGATATATTTTTAGATAAAAAGTTTTTGGGGCATTACAAGTTGGATACTGTAATGAAAATTGATAAAAAATCAGAGTTCAATTTGCCTTCAAAAATTGAAGTTGATATGAAGAATATATATAAAAACGCTTTATATGTTTTACTGAATAAGGAAGTGGAACTCAATGTTAAAGGCTCTTCTAGGGTAAGTAAATTTGGAATCACTATTAATGTACCTTTTGATTACAAAGGAAAGCACAAAATAAACATATTGTAGTTTCGAGAAGTTTAGCTATCAGCAGGCTATATTAAGAAAGTACTTAGAATATTAAATTCTTGTTAAATACTCATTTATAGTTATTTTTGCAGCCATTTAGATAAACCAAGTAATTAATCTTTGATATGTCGAATTTAAGTTTGTTCGAAAAACTTCAATTGCAAGATGAGAAAAGTGTCTTAATACAAGGACTTCCATCGTCAATTGAAAAGCAGTTTGCCAAATTATCTTACGCAAAAAATGTAACCCCACTAGTTAGAAGTAGAAAACTTGACTTTGCATTAATTTTTGCTATCAATCAAAATCAGTTGCAGAATATAATGAGAGATATTATGCCTGCACTAAGAGATGATAGTAAACTTTGGGTTGCATATCCAAAAGTTACTAGTAAAATTGTTAGTGATTTAAATAGAGAAAGTAGTTGGGACTTCTTCACTAATAATTCATATGAAGGGATTAGCTTAATAGAATTAGATCATATGTGGAGTGCAATGCGTTTTAAGAAAAATGGTGTTGCAATTGAAACAGCTCCTAAAGTTGTGGAGTCTAAAGAAAAAATAGAAGTAAAAGGAATAGAATTTGATAAGAAGCTTACTGTAATGCCTTCGGTTTTAGAAAAAGCATTTACAAAACATAAACAAGCTAAAGAAATTTTTACTTCATTATCGCCATCGCACCAAAATGAATATGTAGTATGGATTGAAGGAGCAAAAAAAGAAGAAACCAAACAAAGACGTTTAGATACTGTAATTGAAAAATTAATGTCTGGTAAAAAAACACCTTTAGAAAAATAACTAACATAAATAAGTAATAAAAGGGGGATAACTCTACAAAGATGTTGTCCCCCTTTTATTTGGTTGTATTGGATGCTTATTAATATTTTTTACTTTAAAAATATACTTCTAATTAAACCAAAAATTGGGAGTTAATATTTAAAATACTATTTTAGCGTCCTAATTAAAAACATTAAAATGAAAAAATTACTAACGTTAATGCTAGCTGGTACAATATTTACATCAGCTACGTTTGCACAAGCAAAACCTGCTACAGCACCTGCAAAGCCTGAAGCTAAGAAAGAAATGAAGAAAGCTGCTGTTGTTGCTGCTACACCTGCTGTTAAACAAGATGCTAAAGCAGCACCAGCAAAACCTGAAGCTGCAAAACTTAAAAAAGATGGTACTCCTGATATGAGAATGAAGGAGAATAAAAAAGCTGCTGAAACTAAACCAGCTGCTGGGCCAATGAAAAAAGATGGTACACCAGATATGCGTTATAAAGAAAACAAAAAAGCTGAAGTTAAACCAGCTAAGAAAGGATAGTTTTATTTAAATAAATTCAAAAAAGAGGCAAAGATTAATTTCTTTGCCTCTTTTGTTTTTAGCGAATTGCCTTAACAAGCACACCTCTTATATTTGCACAAATCATAGCAAGCAAATGACTATTAGTTACAATTGGTTAAGTGAGTATTTACCAGAAGTTATAGAGCCTGAAAAATTGTCTAAAATCCTTACATCAATAGGATTAGAAGTAGAGAGTTTAGAAAAGTTTGAAAGTGTTAAAGGTGGATTAGAAGGATTGGTAATTGGCGAAGTACTAGAGTGCGAAAAACATCCAAATGCAGATAAACTTTCTGTAACAAAAGTAAATATTGGTATTGGCGAACCATTGCAAATCGTTTGTGGAGCATCTAATGTTGCTGCAGGTCAAAAAGTTGTAGTAGCAACTGTTGGTACAACAATTTATCCTTCAACAGGTGATCCTTTAACAATGCGTGTTGCAAAAATTAGAAGTGTTGAAAGCTATGGAATGATATGTGCAGAAGATGAAATTGGTTTAGGTGAAAGCCACGCTGGTATTATGATTTTACCTAATGATGTTGTAGTTGGCACAAAAGCAGCTGATTATTTTAAACCTTATAGTGATTTTGTGTATGAAATTGGATTAACGCCTAACAGAATGGATGCTATGAGTCATTTGGGTGTTGCTAAAGATGTTTGTGCTTATTTAACACATCATCAAAATGGAGTAACAAAAGTTAAAACTCCTTACACCAATGGATTTAAAGCTGATAATACAAATGCTTCAATAAAAGTTTCAGTAGAAAATACTGATGCTTGTACAAGATATGCTGGTGTTAGTATTAGCAACATTAAAGTAGCAGATTCCCCTAAATGGTTAAAAGATAAATTGCTGGCAATTGGTGTTAGAAGCATTAACAATATTGTTGATGTTACTAACTACATTCTTCACGAAACTGGACAACCATTGCACGCTTTTGATGCTGCTGAAATTGCAGGAAATCACGTTATTGTTAAGTGTTTGCCAGAAGGAACAAACTTTATTTCTCTTGATGAAAAAGAAAGAAAATTAGCTGCAACAGATTTAATTATTTGTGATGGAAACCAACAGCCAATGTGTATTGCAGGGGTTTTTGGTGGTATTAAAAGCGGAGTAAAAGAAACTACAACAAACATATTTCTTGAGAGTGCTTGGTTTAATAATATCTCTATAAGAAAAACATCTTTGCATCACAATTTAAGAACAGATGCTGCAACAAGATTTGAAAAAGGTGTTGACATTAGTAATACAGTAAATGTGTTAAAGCGTGCAGCATTATTGATTAAAGAAGTTGCAGGTGGAGAAATAAGCAGCGATATTATTGATGTATATCCTAATCCTAAAGAAAAAGTACAGGTATCAATAAAATACCACTATATCAAAAAACTAAGTGGAAAAAATTATCATCCAGATGCAGTAAAAAAAATATTGGAAGCATTGGGTTTTGAGGTATTGAGAGATGGTATTGATGAATTGCAAATTGCTGTTCCTTTTAGCAAACCAGACATTAGTTTGCCTGCTGATATTGTTGAAGAAATTGTGAGAATAGATGGAATTGATAGTATTGAAATCCCTAC
>JBMLRA010000238.1:0-1638 GCA_049241265.1 Chitinophagaceae bacterium | reverse complement strand
ATTTGTTGTACCAATTGTTGTACCTTTGTACCAAGTTGCACCCCTTTGAAATAGCAGTGTTTATAATACTTTCATCGGTTTGCACCACTTTGTAAATATAGTACAACAACAATTAAAAAAAACTTTTATGGCTTCAGTTAAATTGGTACTTCGTACACACCAAGAAGATGCAACAGGTCACAGCCCTTTATACATCAGGGTTATTAAAGACAGAAAAACAAAATTTATCACAGCTGGTGTAAAGCTCAAGCAAAACGAATGGGATGATGAAAAGCAAAGAGTAAAAAAGAACCATCCCAATAGTGCCAGAATGAATGCAGCTTTAATGCAAAAGTTAGCAGATGCAGAAGGACAAGTGGCAGACCTTGAACGCAAAAGAAAATCGGTATCCATCAAAAAATTAAAGGATGCCATCAAAGGAAAAGAAATACCAAACTTCTTTGAGTATGCCTATGCAAGAATAGAAAAAACAAAAGGCAATGTTTCTTATCGTACCTATGATAGCTACTTTAATTATGTAAAAAAGTTTGAAACATTCCTGGGCAGCAAGGATGTTTATTTTGATGATATTACAGTAACCACGTTAAATGATTATGTGGCTTATATGGGTAATGTTTCAAAGAATGGTGCAACCACACAACATTACTCACTTAAAATCCTTTCTATTATCTTCAAAGATGCCCAAAGAGAAGATGTAATCCCCGAAACCTTATATCCTTTTAGTAAAGTAAAAATCAAGAAAGACAAAGGCAAAAGGTTGTTTTTAAATAAAGACCAAGTTGAACAATTAAACAACTTAGAAATCAATCAAAGCAGCAAAGGAAAAGTGTATAGGGATATGTTTATTTTCTCAATCTATGCAGGTGGTTTAAGATTTAGTGATGTGATAACCTTGCAGGTTAAACACTTAAATAAAGAAGAACACAGAATTAAAAAACTCATTCGCAAAACCAACAGAGTGCACCAGTTTAAAATTGGTGCTACAGCTTTAAATATTTTAGATCAATATATAAAACCAAATTCCAGCCCAGATGATTTTGTGTTTCCTATTGTTGATGATAAAGATTTTGAGAAGAAAACAGAAGAGTATCAATTCAATGTTATTAGCAAAGCCAATCAAAATTCAACATTCTATCTAAGAAGCTATGGCAAAAAAATGGGTTTACAGTTCAACTTATCGTTTCACTTGTCAAGGCACACATTCGCAACCAATGCTTTAAATAATGGAATGAGAATAGAACACGTTAGCAAATTACTTGACCACACAGACATCAGCACTACTCAAATTTATGCAAAAATCATTAGTGAAGAATTGGATAAAGCTGTGGAGGCTTTTATACATTAAACCTAATTTAAAAGTAAACAAAATAGTAGCATTTTTTTTGTGGAAAAATAAAAAAAATCCATAAATTATTGATAATCAATGTACTACAATTAAATGTATAACACTTACTAATATTACTTGTTTATAAACTAATTATTTTAGCAAAGAGGTGTAACGGAATTATTCTAAAAAAGTAACCAATATTTAAATGAATGGTACTTGAAAACAAGTCTATTCAAAACCAAATTAAACAAAAGCTTAATTCTCACCAAACTATATCAATGAAATATAAACTGATTAAATATGTTAGTCAA
>JBMLRA010000237.1:0-18046 GCA_049241265.1 Chitinophagaceae bacterium | reverse complement strand
TCAACTTATACAGAGTTATTTAAAAAATATTAATGTACTTATTGTGTACATTCAAATTATTCTCCAAACTCCAAATACCGGGTGTATTCCAAGTAATTCTACCTGCTTCTTCTTTTTGATACAAAGAACCCACTGTTCCACTTAGCGTAACTTTTGTGCCATTAACCTGTACATTTATATCATCTGCATTGAGTGCCCAATTACGTCGAAGATGATGCTCTATAACCTCTTTTTCCATTGCATTAACTGTTTCTGATTTAATTGTAATATTATTGGTAACATTAACAATGCCCTCCAAACTTTTTATAGTGTTTGCAGCTTCTTCTTTTTGGTAATTCCAGTTTAGTTCTCCTGTTAAAATAACCCATCCATTTTCAACTTTTACATGCAATTTATCGTTGGGTATTTGCCAGTTCCACTTGTAGGCTTTTAAAATTTCATCAGCTATATCATTGTCGTTTTTTTTATCCCAACTATTGTGGTGATGTACTTCCATTTTTTCTACCACTGCCTTTACTCCTACTACATTTTTGGCAGCATTCTCTGCTTGCAGTTTTTTAGAATAATTATCTACTGTTCCAGTAAGTGTTACTATACCATCGTGAACTGTAACGCCTATTTCTGCAGCATGTAATAATGGTTGCCATTTTATAGCGTTTTGAACATCTGTTTGCAATTCTTGATTATTTTTCATTTTCCTTTTGAATTTATATTAAAACGTAATTATTTTAACAATGTGAAGGTGATGCAATCTAAATGAAATATGTTGCAGAATTAAGTAGAATGATTTGTATAATTTGCTATACTTAAAGTAATTTATTTTATTGTAGATATTGAATTACAACAAATATTTTAAAGTTCTTTCCAAAACAAAATTCAACAATTATACAATAGACTATAAGTCATTTTTTGTATTGCGTATTGCAAGTATTGGATAACAAAACTAATTTATTAATTGCCTGTTTATGTTTGAATATTCTTAACAAGCACTTTGCATTTTATGTGTTCGCTTTTACTTGTTGTGTCTTGTAAAAACGATTCTACTTTACCTTACTTTTTGCAGTAGAAGCTCCAAAAATTTTGTAGACCGGGCAAAAACTTATAAGACTTGTAAGTGTTAATATACCAGCAAAGGCAATTACTGTAATTGCAAATACACCGGAAATAGTATTTGAATAAAACAGTTCTGCTAGTATAAATGCAGCCAGTATTCTTAGTATACTATCTGTAGTTCCAATATTTTTTTTCATTTTTAATTTAGCTTTAAATACTTTTTAAATTGATTATTGTTTTTTACTATTGTTTATACTTTTTAAACATCGTTCCAATTTTAAGTATCATTTTATTTTTAATCTATTAATAGGTTTGTGAACTGTTATTATAAGACATTTAATAGAAGCTTTTACTAATAATGATTTTGCTTGTTTTATTATAAAACTGAATTTTAAAATATTTAACCGTACAAAGATGTTTTTGGAAAAGACAAAAAATTTGTACAATCTGTTATTTGATTTGTATAATTAATCGTATTATACAGACTAGTGCTTTTTAAAAAACCAAACTTTTAGATGGTCGGCTGTAAGTATATATGCTGAAACAATTAATAGCATAGCTACTAAGTTTAACAACGGTAGAGGGGTTAAGCCAATATCATTGGCAAATGGTAAATAAGGAAGCCCTAGTGTAATAATAAAACCTATTATACTTAGCAGAAAAAGATATTTGCCTGGTTTGTTTTTAAAGAAATTATTATGTGTACGAATGATGAGTAAAATAAACAATTCGGTTAAAATAGATTCAATAAACCAACCAGTTTAAAAGGCAGGTTCTTTTACTTACAATAAGTAAAAAAGTGTAAGAAAAGTAATTACATCAAATACAGAACTGTGGGTGCCAAATATTACCATGTAGTTTCGAATAAACTTCAAATCCCATTTGCCAGGCTTGTCTAACTGTCCTTGGTCAACATTGTCTGATTCTTTTCTTACAGGATAAGACTCTCCTGTTAAACTTGACTTATTGGCGTGCAACTCATTGCTTTCTACTATTAAGCAATCTGCTGGTATCATTTCTCCAGCTTTTAATAATAAGATATCACCTTTAACTATCAAATTCAAATTTTTTTCTTCTGCTTTATTATCTCTTAAAACAGTGCTTTTTAATGAAATCATAGATTGTAGTTTTTCCACCACTCTTCCTGCATTTCGTTCTTGAAAAAAGCTTAATAAACCTGTTGAAAGTACAATGAATAAAATAATAAAAACATCAGAAGTATCGCCTAGAAATGCAGATAAAACAACAGCACCAATCAACAATAGCATTAATGGACTTTTGAATTGGCTTAATAAAAGTTTTATATCTTTTACAAAATGAGAGTCTGCCTTTTTTTTATTACCAGATTGCTTCAGCACCTCATCATCGTTTTTTTGAGATAAGCCATTTTCAGATGTACTTAATTGCTTTAACCAATAGCTAGTATCAAACTGCAAAATTTATTTTCTGTAGTTTTCATACTTTTTATTGATTATATAAAGCAGTAATTAAATTTCATCTTACTTAGCATTAATAATTTTTCCATCTTCCATTTCAATGGTACGTTGGGTGTTTTTGGCAAAATCATTATCGTGTGTTACAATAAGCAAGGATTGGTGATAAACTTCTGCCAATTCTTTGAAAGTATTAAATACAATATCACTATTTTTCTTATCTAAATTACCTGTTGGTTCATCACCCATAATAATTAATGGATCATTGATTAAAGCTCTTGCTATAGCTACTCTTTGCTTTTGTCCACCACTTAATTGGTTAGGCATTTTTAGTGCTTCAGTTTCTATCCCTAATATTTTTAATTTTGTATAAGCATCATGCTCTACTTCGGCTTTGCTTTTACTATTTAGCTTTAAACCAGGTAGCATTACATTATGTAAATTATTAAACTCGTTCAACAAATAATGAAACTGAAAAACAAAACCAATTTTTTGGTTTCTCACCAATGCAAGCTCTGCATCTTTTTTATTTTTCATTGAAATGCCATCAATTGTTAAATCGCCTGTGTAACTGGTATCCATAGTAGATAATATATACAGCAAGGTTGATTTTCCGCAACCTGATTTTCCAATAATGGAAACAAATTCTCCAGCATTTATGTCAAGACTAATTTCGTTTAATACTTTTACCTCTTTGGGTTCGTAAAAAGATTTAGAAATTTTCTTTGCTTCAATTATTTTTTTTGTTTCCATTATTTTCCTCTTATGATGTCAACAGGATCTATTTTGCTTGCTTTTTTTGATGGAAAATAACCCGCAAAATAGGTGGTGATTAATGAGAAAATAGCTCCTATCAAATAGAACTTTGGATTGTAACTTATAGGATAAGTTTTTACTGTTGGTAAAGATGCTGTTTTAAAAGGAATGTGATCAATTATTGAAGACAAACCAAAACCAAAAAGTAGTCCCAACATTCCCCCAACAATGCCAATCGTTAATGCAATAAATATAAAAATGGTATTCACGTCTTTACCTGAAAAACCAGTGGCTTTTAAGATGGCAATGGAATCCATTTTTTCATAAATCATCATGTTCAAAATATTGTAAATGCCAAAGCCAGCCACAATAAGTAAAGTAATGCCTACTGCATAAGAAATCAATGTTCGTACAGAGCTACCTGTTTCAAATTGTGAATTGGCAGTTTGTATATCAAGTGCTTCTGTGGCATAAAGTTGTTTATACTTTTTTGCTAATGCAGGAGCCATATTTATATCATTTAGCTTTAACTGAATATCGGTTATATAGCTATTGGATTTACCCATAATTTTTTGGCAAGTAGCCAAGGTGGTATAGCTCTGTACTTTATCGAGTTCTTCAATACCTGATTGAAAAAAGCCTACTACTTTTAAAGGAAATATTTGACCTGTAACCGTAGTTATTTGAATGTTATCTCCAATTTGTACCAGCATTTTTTTTGCTGCACCAATTCCAATAATAATGCTGTTAGGTGTATTTTTTAAATCAATTGTTTTACCATTTACTACATAATCTTGAAAAGTGAATAATTTGTTCTCGGCATCTACATCTATTCCATTCAAAACTCCAGTTAAATTAATAACGCCTATATTATAGAATATGGGAACTATTAATTTGGGAGCAACACCCAACACATTCTCATCTTTCTTTAAACTGCTTACAATGGCTTCACCATTTCTTATGGCTAATAAATCGTTCTTGGGTTTTATGTGCTGAATAAAATTGTAAGAGTTGGCAAACTCCATCTCTCTGTTTATAGGCTGAATTGCGGTTGGTAAAACTTCATTATAAAGTCTAATATGAGGGGTTCTGTTTAAGATTAAATTATCTAACATTTTATTCAAACCAGCCATAAAGCTTAGCAAAGCAATAAACATAGCAATACTAAATGTTACACCAAACGCTGCCACCATAGTTTGTTTAAGCCTAGCAACAAGCAAAGCCATTGATATACTTATGAGTAGTTTACCATTCATTGTTTAGGAAGTATAATTTCATCCTCTTTATTAATACCCGAAATAATTTCTATCATTTGAAAATCTTTTAGTCCAGTTCTGACTATTTTTTGTTCCCCCGATTTTAAAAAGACTATCGAATCATTATACAAATAGTTACGTGGTATGAGCAAGGCATCTTTTTTTGTATTTATTAAAATATTTGCTTCAAAAGAGATGAAAGGATAAAGAATACTTGGAGTATTTAAAAATGTTGCTTCTATGGTAAAGGTTTTGCTTTGAGCATTCATTATAGGGTTTATCTTAGTTACAATAGCACTAAACACCGTATCCTTATAACTATTTAAAACTACTGCTACTTTCATCCCCATTTTAATAGAAACTATGTCATACTCATCTACTTGCATTTCCAAAACATAGGCTTTGTTATCGCCAATAATTGCCAATGGAATTTGTGGCGAAACCATTTCACCTTTATGGATATTGATTTGATAAACTTTACCGCTTATGCTACTTTTTACAATGTAATCACTTGCGTTTTTTTGGCTAATGCTTAAATTATTTTGTGCTTGTTGGGCAGAGAAGTTTAGTAGCTTTTGTAGATCGTTATATTTTTGTTTTGCAGATTGGTAAACAGTTTTAGCATTTACTAATGCTATTTCTCGCTGTTCCAATTCTACTTTTGAGCCAATACCTTGGTTCCACAAATTTTGCTGACGAGTTAGCATCAATTCTTCGCTTTGCATCTTTTGTTTTGCTAAATCCAAATTTGCTTGTGCTTCTTCTAGTTTTCCTTTATTAAGGCTTAGTGTATTAAAGTCAGCATTTAATTTGGCATTTTTTTCTGCCAAAATTTGAGCATCATTGGCTATTGAAAAAAGTGGCGTGCCAGCAGAAACTGTATCATTCTCATCAACATAAACTTCCTTAATAATGCCATTCACATTTGAAAAAACATTGTATTGATTTTGGCTTTTTACAATACCCGAAGCATAAACAGATTCGGTTATTGATTTCACTGTTGGTTTAACTGTAACTTGTTTATTCTTGCAGCTAACTATAAACAGAATAATTATAATTAAGTAATTCTTCATTTACTATAAGCTTTTATCAAAATAATTTTTTTCAAATGCCCTTTTTTCATTTTCAGTCATTTTATCGGCATTTTGTATTTCAAATTCGATCTCATTAAAGTGGTGGCCTATCTTTAAATAATTATGTAATTCAGTTTTCGCATCTTTTGGACTAAATAAAACTACGGTACTATATTTTAAGATTTCAGCACCAATTTGTTTTATATTAGGCTTCTTGCAATTGTTGTTCTTTGTGGTGCATACCACTTTCGCTATGATGCAACGCTGCCATTTTGCTTTGGTGTGTAAATGTCGAATCAATGGTTTGTTCATTTAACAAATCATCATAAGCCATAAGATTGGCAGTTGTATGATCCATCCAAATTCCTAAACGGTTGTTTGTTTCTATATTTTTAAACATAAGTGCAAAGGTAAAATTAATGCAAATGAAAAGTTTATACTATAACGAGGAAAATTTACAAGATTTGCGAACTATTACAAATCTTCTAAATTCGTTCGTTTCTTTTTCTGTATGCTTTTGAAAAAAGAAGGAGTGAGTCCGGTTATTTTTTTAAATTGATGTGATAAATGAGCAACACTGCTATAATTTAATTTGAAAGCAATTTCGCTGAGGTTGAGTTCATCGTACATAATTAATTCTTTTGCCCTTTCAATTTTATGTAGTATGATAAAATGTTCTATAGTTATGCCTTTTGTTTTTGAGAATAATTCAGAAAGAGTATGATAATCTTTGTGTAACTGCTTACTTAAAAAAACAGAAAATTTGATGTTGGGGAACTCATCAGCGTAATGCACCATTTCTATTATAATATTTTTCATTTTTTCAATAAGCACAGTATTTTTATCATCCATTATCTCTAAGCCAGATGAATGTAGTGCATTGGCAAGTTCTTTCTTTTGTTCAGCTTCGATTGGTTTTTGCAAAATTACTTCACCCAATTCAATAGAATGATAAGCCAAACCCTGCTTTTCTAATTCTGCCTTTACTAGTAGTTTGCATCGCAGGCTTACCATATTTTGAATGAGTAGTTTCATTTTTTTAAATTTATAAATTTACAAAAACCACAAATTATTTCTTGCGAAATCATTGGGACGTTCTGAATCGAAATGTGGCCATATTTTGGCTACAATTTCAGGGCATTTAATTGTTGAAACTACAAGTAAGCCATTGCTCTTAGTTGCAATGTCCTCTCAAATGTAGTAAGTCCAGTTGATTACATCAATCAAATACTAAACACTATTTGCTTTAAAGATACCTTTTTCGTAGAATGCATAGTAGTTGGCATTTTGAAGATTGATGTTAGTATCTAATCCTGTAAATGAGCTAAAAGCTGGAAGTATGATATTATTTTGCCCAATTACATAACAAGGAAATCGCATTGTTTTTGTATTAAATTTCACATTCACGCCAGGGTGTATATGTCCAGAAATAACTAATTTTCCCGACTGCCTACTTAAATCATGACTAAACAAAATTTCATCTAACTCAAAGTAATCATAAACTGCAAGAATACCTAAATTTTTAAGTTGGTTTGTAGTTAGGCGATCATGATTGCCTTTAATCAATATCGTTTTTAATTGGGGGAATTTAAGAAGTAAATTGCTAAACATTTCCACGTCTGTGTTAGTTCCTGCATGAATCAAATCACCAACGATTATAAGTTGTTGAACTTGATAATGGTTCAATAATTTTTGTAATTGTTCTACATCCTTTTCAGCAACATTTGATGGTATGGCTATTCCATTTTTGCGAAAATGTGCTGATTTGCCCAAATGCAAATCTGATATAATAAGTGATTGGTGTTGTTGCCAAAAAATAGCTTTTTGATTGGTAAGTGTTAGTATTTTTTTTTGTATGATAATTTGCTGTTCAATCAGGTTCATTTTTTTCTTTTTGCTGTCTTACTGTTATTGTTTTGCATTTTTTCAATTCGTTTTGCTAAATCTTCACTAGATAAAGATTGTCTAAGACTATCTACTTTTATTGGAAAACTCAAAGGTGTAAATTTTGTTGTTTCTTTAAAAATTATATTGCTTTTATTAATACGTTCAATGGCAGCAATCAATCGCTCTTCTTCTAATTGCTGGTTGAAAACCTCCATATACGCTTGTTTAAGCAATAGGTTTTGCTGATCAAATTCTTCCAATACCTTAAAAATAAGTCCTGATGAGGATTGCAGGCTTTTATTAGTTTTTTGTGCACCAACAAAATTTTGAATTACCATTCCTGAAATTACTGCTATATCTCTAAACTTTCGCTTTGCCATTTCAGCTGCATTGATGCTTGCAAATACATCTTCCATTAGGTTTTGCCTACTTAGTATTGTATACAACTGCTCCTTACTTAAATCAATATCATCATCAGAAAATAGCTCAAAGCCATAGTCATTCATAGCCATTGAAAAACTAATTGGGAAAAGCTTGCTAATGCGATATGCAATAAGCGATGACATCACTTCATGTACAAATCTTCCCTCGAATGGATACATAAATAAATGACAACCTTCTTTTGTTTTAATACGCTCCACTAAAAATTCATTTTCAGCGGGTATGTGAGATTCTTCTTTTTGCTTTGCAAATAATGGATGTAAAAAAAGTAGTTCCTTTTCATTTGAAGTAGGGTGGTTTGCTGCTGCAAGTTTTTTTCTCAAAAAGTATCCAAGATTAGAACTTAATGGCAGTCTACCACCTAGCCAACTTGGAGTAATTGCCTTGCCTGAGGATGATAAAACATAAACTGTCATATCCTTCATCCTTACCAATTCTAATACTCTGCCAGCCAATATAAATTTATCGCCTTTTTTTAATTTTGAGATAAAGTATTCTTCTACCATTCCTACATAACCACCTGAAACAAACTTTACTTTCATCATAGCATCACTAACAATTACACCTAAGTTCATACGATGCAGCATAGCAATTCTTCTTTTGGCTACAGTTAGTAATCCATTCTCACTTTTTATTACTTTATGAAACTCTTCATAATTTTTACCAAAATTTCCTCCAACAGTTATAAAAGAAATGCACCACTGCCACTCATCTTTTGTTATTTCACTAAACGCAGCAGCTTGTTGAATTAAAGGAAATAATTTCTCTGAGCTGAAACCTTCACCACCCAAAGCTATTGTTACCAAAAACTGCACTAATACATCAAAGGTTTGCACCATTGGTTGACGTGGTTCTATGGTTTGTGTTTTTACGGCCTCTTTTAATGCTGCCACTTCTATCAACTCTAATGAGTATGTAGGTACAAAATATATTTTTGATACCTCAAATGGAGAATGACCACTACGTCCTGCACGTTGCATAAACCTAGCAACACCTTTGCTAGAACCCACTTGAATTACAGTATCTACAGGTTTAAAATCAACACCTAAATCAAGTGAAGAAGTTGAGACTACAGCTTTTAAATTACCATTACTAAGGTTATCTTCTATCCATTGACGAATATTGGCATTGATTGAACTGTGGTGTAATGCCAACTGACCTGCAAAATCGGGATAGGCATTTAATAACAATTGATACCACGCCTCGCTTTGCCCACGAGTGTTAGTGAAAATAATGGTTGATTTGCTTTTTAAAATAATGGGAACTACTTGTTCAACTAATTTTCCACCCAAATGTCCTGCCCAAGGAAGCAGTTCTACTTCGTTTGGAAACACAGGAATAATTTCAATTTGCTTCTTTTCTTTGGCAATAATTTTTACTTTTTTTTGATGGTGTGGAAGTAGTACATCAATAGCTTCATCAAGATTGCCAATAGTGGCTGTTATGCCCCAAATAAGTAGGTTTTGCTGTTGATATTTTATAAATGCCAAAGCTAGTTCAATCATTACGCCACGTTTGCTACCCAATAGCTCGTGCCATTCATCTACAGCAATACATTGAAGTGATTTAAAAATTCTTGCTCTATCTTTTTGTGCTAATAACAAATGCAGGCTTTCAGGCGTAACAAGCAATACATCGGGCATTGACTTTGTTTGCTTTAATTTTTGTTTAGCATCGGTATCTCCATTTCTTACTTCTACTGTCCAATCTAAACCCATTTCATCAATAGCTTGCTGCATTGCCTTTGCCAAATCTTTTGCAAGTGAGCGAAGTGGGGTAATCCAAATTAATTTCAATCCACTTCCATACTTTTTAGGGTTATTCAAAAAGTCTATTATTACAGCAATAAAAACAGAAAATGTTTTACCAAAACCTGTTGGTGCTATTACCATTCCACTATACCCTTTTGTATAACTTTGCCAAGTTTTCTCTTGAAAGGTAAAAGGTGTATTGCCTTTGGATTGCATCCATTCGTTAACAATACAATAACCAGCAGTTTTATGAAATGAATTTTTCAATATTACTTTATGGGTTTTTTAATTTCTTCAATATCATCAATATCTGCAATGGTTTTATCTTTACGCCAACGCAAAATTCTAGGGAAACGCAATGCTACACCTGATTTGTGTCGATTACTAAAAACAATTCCTTCAAAAGCAATCTCAAAAACAAGTTCAGGCTTTACAGTACGAACAGGACCAAATTTTTCTATTGCATTCTTATTTACAAATTGACTCTCTTCCTGAATCTCTTTATCTGTTAGTCCAGAATAAGCTTTAGCTATGCTTACAAGCTAATTATTTTTTTAACTGCAAAAGTATAGTCTGTGTAAATGGCACTACGTCTTACATTTCTCATATTCGATTATTTTAACTAATAGTATTTGTATTTTCTTTTACAAAGAAATAAATTGATAATACAAATGATTAATCAAATATCGACAAACGTAAATATTAGTATTACCTGTTTTAACAAAACTAAAATTACCTTACAACATCCATAACAACACAATTATCTTTGTTTTATGGCAAATAAAAAATCATTCAAAGGCATTTCATCAACAGCCTTGCATAGTGCTACAAATATTAATTCAGAAGACGCACATCTCGTTCCTATTTATGCAACTTCTACATTTACCTATGATAGCACAGAAGAAGGAATGCAACGTTTTGAAAGTAAGGATAAAGAAAAGATATATTCTCGCTGGGCAAACCCTACTTGCAAAGCTGTAGAGGAAACAATTGCTGCTTTAGAAGCTTTTGGTTTAAAAGATGAAAATGGTAACCAGCTTGAGTTAAAGGCATTGTTGCATAGTAGTGGGCAAGCTGCAATGGCTACAATGTTTTTAAGTAATTTAAAAGCTGGAGATGCAATTCTTACTCATTATTCTTTATATGGTGGCACATATGAATTAATGCACAAAGTGCTTGTAGATACTGGTATAGACATACATATTGTAGATATGAGAAATGTAGATGAAGTGACAAAAGCCATTGATCAATTTTCTGCAATTAAACTAGTGCATATTGAAACACCTGCTAACCCAACCATTCAATGTGTAGATATTGAAGTCATTACAAAAATTGCAAAAGCAAAAGGCTTAAAAGTGAGTGTTGACAATACTTTTGCTACACCATACCTGCAACAACCTTTTAAGTATGGTGTTGATTTTGTGTTTCACTCTACCACAAAATTTTTAAATGGACATGGCACAGCAATAGGTGGAATTTTGTTGGGAAAAGATATTGAATTAATGAAAACCAGAGTGTGGAAATGGTTTGCTTTATTGGGTGGCAACAGCAATCCATTTGATGCATTTTTATTATTGAATGGTATTAAGACCTTAGAAATAAGAATGGAACGACATTGCCAAAATGCAGCACAACTTGCAGCTTTTTTAGAACGGCAAGCAGCCATTGAAAAAGTAAATTATACTGGCTTAATTTCTCATCCAGATTACGAAATTGCAAGAAAACAAATGCGAGATAATGCCCCAGTTTTTAGTTTTGAATTAAAAGGTGGATTGCAAGCTGGCATTGCTTTTCAAAACAAATTGCAAATGTGTACACGTGCAGTTTCCTTAGGTACAGTTGATACACTCATTTCACATCCAGCAAGTACCACACATTTTTCTGTACCAAAAGAAGAAAGAATAAAATTTGGTATTACTGATGGACTAATTAGATTGAGTGTAGGTATAGAAAATATTGAAGATATTATTGCTGATTTTGAACAAGCATTAAGTGGATTGTAATATTAATTACGATTTATTTTAAAATAATATCTTACACAGGTATAAACTATTAATCAATAACTTTGATTTAAATCAAAACTTTGCCAAATGAAAAAAATTATTTTATTAATTGCAATTTTCTTATCCCTACAACAAGCTATTATCATCAATGCACAAACAGTTCAAACAATTGTGGGTACTTCAACTTCTGCCTCTTATCCTGCACTTGGTGCTGGTGCAAATGGCGATGGGATTGGTACTTCAATAAATATTCAACCTGGTTCTGGTGCTATTTGTAGCGATGGTGCAAACAATATATATTTTGTAGATAGGCACGGAAAATACATAAGAAAGTGGAATGCAATTACGCGTCAAGTAACAACTATTGCAGGTAATGGTAATGCAAATCCACCAAATGCATATGCTTCAATAAATACTGGAACACTACCAGGAGATGGAGGATTAGCAACTAACCTAAATATTGCAGCTACATCAATTTGTGTTACTGTCGATGGCAATTATTTATACTTTGCTGAAGGATTCTATGAAACATTAAGAGTAATTAATTTAACTACAGGCATTGTTAATGTGGTATGTGGTTATAATGCTGGTGCATCAAATAGTACTTATTGTAGTGATGAAGTTGTAAACGATCATCGCATTGCTCGTTATGCACGAATAAGCACAACAGCACAACACAGCCTTACAATAGATGAAAACAATAATTTATATGTTGCTGATGGAATTTCTAGCAGAAGAATAAGAAAAATATTTCGCAATCCAGTTACCAATATTGCAGACGGAAATTCTGCTATTTCAACATTGGCTTTTGGTTCTGGTGGAATATCAAGTGCAACAGACGGCATTAGTGGATATGCTTCTATACCAAAAGCTTCTGGAAGTGGTGCTTGCCTGCAACCTAGTGGTTATGGCTATTTAGGCACAAATAGTGGTGGTGTAGATTTAGTTTATAGAAACAACTACCTATACTTTACTGAATTAAGTAGTGCCGGTTCTACAACTACATTACGTTTTAGAAAGATGAATTTAACCACACTTCAAATTACAACAATACATAATGAAGTTACAACTACAGGCACTCCATCTGTTAACATTAGTGGTTTTGCTATGGATAATTTAAATAATATGTATGTAACAGATTTGTTTCATAGTAGAATATACAAAGTAACCCAAGCTGGTATTTTTACAACTTTTGTGAATCGCAATTATGTAAACAGTAGTTCTTATCCCCCATATGCAGCAGGTACAGGAATAGGTGGTCTTTACCCTCAATTTTCTAGTGGTAGTGGCATTACTAATGATGCTTACGGTAATTTAATTTATGTAGATGGAGGAAATTATTCAATTAATAAAATTACTATTTGCAATACTCCAGATGCAATTACAGGTGCAAATAATGTTTGTGTTGGAAATTCTATTACTTTATCTAATACAACAGCAGGCGGTACTTGGAGTAGCATAATTGGCCGAGCTACTATTAACTCATCAGGAGTTGTAACTGGCGGTAGTGCTGGTGTTGCACAATTAAGATATACACTACCATTTGCAGCAACAGCTACTTGTAGTAACTATACTAATTATTATGTTACAGTTAATCCAATTCCATTTGTGCCAACAATTACTTACGCACCAGGAACACCAAATCCACAATTAGGAGCACCAAGAGGAGGCTTTTGTGTAGGTAGAGTATTTACTGTAGTTGGCACACCAAATATTCCAGCAGGAACGTGGAGTGCTACTGGATTTGCAAGCATAACAAGTGGTGGGGTTGTTACAATCAATAACGTAGGTGCTGGTTCCATTAAATATACTTATACCAGTGCAGCTGGTTGCAGTAATAGCAGAACAATGGTTGGCAATGGTTTTGTATGTGCAGCAAGAGGAGCTATTGACAATAAGCAATTGGCTAGTGGAGGTGAGTTTACAATGTATCCCAATCCAGCAAAATCAGTTGTTAGTTTACAGGTTGAAAAGTTGATAGGTAGTGGTAAATTATTAATTATTGATTATTTAGGAAAAGTAGTTAAAGAGCAACCTTTAAGTATGGGAACAAATACAGTCAACATCAGCAACCTAAGTAAAGGAATGTACTTTGTTAGCACCATCACAAGTGAAGGAAAAACAACTAAGAAATTGGTGGTGGAATAAGCTGTATACATTAATCTGTTAACAGTCTTCCGAATAAAAAGAGGCTGTCTCAATAGTACGAGACAGCCTCTTTTCGCTATTATCTATTAATCTAAATACTTATTTAAGCTCTTTAGGTTTGAATATTAAAAATAAAGCCAACCCTCACAGATTGGCTTCATTTTTATTAGATTATTTTTTATTTATACATTTCAATTCTTAACTCCTTCACTCTTTTATCTTCCATATATTCATCAAATGTCATTAATCTATCGATAATTCCATTGGGTGTTAATTCAATAATTCTATTAGCCACAGTTTGCATAAATGTGTGGTCATGAGATGTAATTAAAACAATACCAGGAAATGTTTGACAGCCTTCGTTAAAGCTTTGAATACTCTCAAGATCTAAGTGATTTGTAGGTTGATCTAGAATAATACAATTAGGGTTTTGCAACATCATTCTACTAACCATACAACGCACTTTCTCTCCCCCACTCAATACATTTGTTTTCTTGGCAATATCATCACCACTAAATAACATTTTACCCAAAAATCCTCTTATAAATGGCTCATCAGCATCGGTAACATGTGGTGGTACAAATTGGCGTAACCAATCCATTAAACTTAATCCTTCGGTAAAAAATTCATTATTTTCAACTGGTAAATAAGCTTTGGTAATAGTTGTTCCCCATTCAAATTTTCCACCATCAGCATTTGCTTTATCGTTTATAATATCGAAAAAAGCCGATACAGCCAAAGCATCTTTACTTAAAAAGGCAATCTTCTCTCCTTTGTTTACACTAAAAGAAACCTTATCAAATAACTTTCTTCCTTCTACCGTTTTGCTTAGGTTTTCAACATTTAAAATTTGATTACCCACTTCACGCAAGGGTTGAAAAATAATGCCAGGATACTTTCTATTACTAGGTTCTATTTCTTCAATAGTTAATTTTTCTAATGCTTTTTTACGAGAAGTTGCTTGCTTACTTTTACTAGCATTTGCCGAGAAACGAGCAATGAAATCTAATAAAGCAGCACGTTTTTCTTCGTTCTTTTTATTCTTATCGTTTATTTGGCGTGCTACTAATTGAGAACTTTCGTACCAGAAACTATAGTTACCAGTGTACGTTTTTATTTTGCTTCTATCAACGTCTGAAACGTGTGTGCATACAGCATCTAAAAAGTGACGATCGTGACTTACAACCAATACAATATTTTCATAGTCTGCTAAAAAGTTCTCTAACCAACCAATAGTTTCTATATCCAAACCATTGGTAGGCTCATCTAATAATAAAATATCAGGATTACCAAATAATGCTTGTGCCAATAAAACACGCACTTTCATTGTACTTGGTATATCTTTCATTAAGCTTTGATGGTACTCTTCAGTAACACCAAGGCTTCCAAGCAATGTGGCAGCATCACTATCTGCAGTGTAACCACCCATTTCTCCAAACTCAGCTTCAAGTTCAGATGCTTTCATATAATCATCTTCTGTAGCTTCAGGGTCTAAGTAAATAGCATCTTTTGCTTGCATTACCTCCATCATTTTTTTATGACCCATTAACACAGTTTGCAATACTGGTACTTCATCAAACTCAAATTGATTTTGCTTTAAGAAGCTCATCCTTTCATTCTTACCAATTTCAACACTTCCTTTATTAGGCTCTATTTCACCACTTAATATTTTTAAAAAAGTAGATTTACCTGCACCATTTGCACCAATTACACCATAGCAGTTTCCTTTAACAAAATTTATATTTACTTCATCGAACAAAACCCTTTTCCCGTAAGCCAGGGTTACATTTCTTGCACTTAACATTATTATTTACGATTTATGATTTTATGATTGACTAATATTTGCTTTATTGGCCAATTACCTCTTGTTGTTAATGGCTGCAAAAGTAAGGGTTACATATTTTTTTTAGGAAGAAAGATTAAGTAAACAATTGATGGTTCTATAATCGCAATTTTGTAATTGATAGAACCAACAAGTAATCCTTGCAAAAAATAATTATGTTCGCAACATTAGATTTTAGATGAAGCTGATTTTATTTTTTTTATTTTTAACATTAAATTCAAACCAATTATTTGCACAAAAAGATAGTTTCGATTTTGCATATGACACTTTTTTTTTGGCAAAACAGAGTGGTATTTTTGGCAAACTAGGAAAAAGAATAACTGCTGATAAACCTAATCCTGAATTAATAAAAACTGGTACTATAAAGGTTAATTTACCCTTTAATAAATATAGAGGCTATGTTATAAAACATATTCATATTATTAGTTTAGAGCTAAACCAGAATTTAAATGATACTAATGAACATAAGAAAAATTTATTAGTTAATGTTGGTAATTGGTTGCATAAAAAAACTACAAAGCAAAATATACGAAATAATTTATTTTTTAAGGTTGGCGATGAAGTTCAGCCATATTTACTTGCTGATAATGAAAGGCATTTACGGGAACAAGCATATTTACAAGATGCAAAAATTGTTGTAGCTCCGCTTGCATTTGAAAATGCAGTAGATGTTTTTGTGTACACAAAAGATGTTTTTTCAATTGGAGCTAGCCTTAATGTTGGTAGTGCTAATAATTTTAATGCAGAATTAAAAGATGAAAATTTTTTGGGAAATACTACACGAATAGCATTAAAATTTTTGTACGACGAAGATAGAAGACCTAACACTGGTTTAGGTGGTGAGATTTTACAAAGAAATATTGCTGGCACTTTTACCGATTTAACTTTGGGTTTTAGAAGCTTTAACACAGCTTTTAACAGTGGAAAACCCGAAGAACTGTACACTTATTTAAAATTAGAAAAGCCTTTAGTTAGTCCTTATATGCCCTTCACAGGCGAAATAGATTTAGCATGGCATAAAACTTCTAACGCATACATACGTGATTCTATTTACAAGAGTCAAGTAAACTATGAATTTGTAGATTACGATGTTTGGGGTGGTTTTAATTTAGGTTGCAAAAAACTATTACAAAACAATACTCCAAAACGTATTAGACAATTTATTGCATTAAGATTACTACATCATCAATTTCAACAAATACCTAGTATTTATCAAAATAACTATAATTACATTTATGCTGATATAACTGGCGTTTTAGGAGCTATAAATATTTTTAAACAAAATTTCTACAAAACCAAATATATTTTCGGATTTGGAAGACAAGAGGATGTGCCAGAAGGCTTTAGTTTAAGTTTAATGGGTGGTTGGACAAATAAACAAAACCTCTCAAGAGCTTATGGGGGCATCGATTTTTCTAGAAAATATTTTGGTAGTAAAGGTAATTATTACAATTACACTTTCAGAATGGGTGGTTTTAACTACAATAATAATTTTGAAGATATTAACATATTATTTAACCTTGAATATTTTAGTAGGCTAAAGACTTTTGGAAGACGTTGGCAGTTAAGAAGTTTTACAAACTTTGGTATAACACAACAGATAAACCCTAAACTAGACCAGCCATTACTACTTAATAGTATATATGGACTTCCTGAAATATCTAATGGAACTATTTCAGCACAAACTCGTATAACTTTAAAAAGAGAAATTGCTATTTATAGTAAATGGAATATACTTGGCTGTAGGTTTGCACCTTTCATTTTTTCAAATGGATGTTTTTTAATACCAACTAATGAAAATTTAAGAAAAGGAGAGTTTTACAGTAGCTTGGGTGGAGGTTTAAGAGCCAGAAATGAAGCATTAATTTTTGGAACGGTTGAATGCAGATTCAATTATTTTCCTCGAATTAATAATGGAATGCAATCGTACAGATTCGATTTTAAAACTGATTTACAGTTCAAGTATAATAGTCAATACATAAGAAAGCCAGATTTTGTGTCACCTAATTAATGCACAATAACTATAAAACCAGAATTATACTCTATATCAAATGGTGGTTAAAAGTAACATTAATCTAAGTTTCCATTATCAACCATTCAACGAAACTTCTTTAATATCAATTTCAATATTTATAACTGTATATTTAGTTTACTTCAAATATTGAAAGTACTATGTTATAATTAAGCTAGTATTATCAGACTTGATAAAATAATTTCTTTCCAATTAAAGAATGCAGAAGAGTTATCAAAATTATTTGCACACTGTACAAAACTGAAAGAAACAGATTATTAGCAAATAATATACTCCTTTTAATAAAAAAAGAGGCTGCCCTTTTAAGACAGCCTCTTTTAATTGAAAATAGCTTTAGGTAACCAAACTAATTATTCTACAATTAGTTTTT
>JBMLRA010000236.1:0-3583 GCA_049241265.1 Chitinophagaceae bacterium | reverse complement strand
TTAAATACTCAAGTGTATAATCACTAAACTCGAGTTTAATATCGTTTTCTGCAACTCTGTTTTTTAATTCTTGCAATTGAATATTTATAATGCCTTTGATTTCTTTTTTTAATAAAGGATGGAACATTATAATTTCATCAACTCTATTTAAAAATTCCGGTCTCACAGTTTCTCTTAACAAAGCCATCACTTCAGCCTTAGTTTTTTCAGCTACATCATCAACATTATTTTCATTTACTTTTTCAAATTTTTCTTGAATAATATGACTACCAATATTGCTTGTCATAATAATGATAGTATTCTTGAAGTTAACAGTTCGCCCTTTATTATCAGTCAATCTGCCATCATCTAACACTT
This sequence comes from Chitinophagaceae bacterium, assembly GCA_049241265.1. Classification (GTDB taxonomy): domain Bacteria; phylum Bacteroidota; class Bacteroidia; order Chitinophagales; family Chitinophagaceae; genus CAIVPM01. Next base: position 3,226 of record JBMLRA010000236.1, on the reverse strand, counting down.
GCAATAAAACATTCCAAACATCAGGATGAGCCTTTTCAATTTCATCTAACAGTACAACGCTATAAGGCTTTCTACGAACGGCTTCTGTTAATTGTCCACCTTCATCGTAACCTACATATCCTGGAGGAGCACCAACTAAACGAGATACTGTATGCTTCTCTTGATATTCACTCATATCAATTCTAGTCATCATACTTTCATCATCAAACAAATAAGCAGCTAATGCTTTCGCTAGTTCAGTTTTACCCACACCAGTTGTACCTAAAAATATAAAACTACCAATGGGTTTTTTAGGGTCTTGCAAACCAGCTCTACTTCTACGAATGGCATCTGCAACTGCAGTTATAGCTTCTTCTTGCCCCACAACTTTTGTGTGTAATTCATCTTCTAAATGCAATAGTTTTTCTCTTTCGCTTTGCAACATTTTTGTTACAGGAATATTGGTCATTCTTGCAATGGTTTCAGCAATATCTTCTGCATCAACTTCTTCTTTCATCATTCTTTTTTCAGATGTTGCATCTAGCTCAATACTTAAAGTTTCAATAATTTTTTCTTGCTCTTTTATTTTGCCATAACGTATTTCAGCCACCTTGCCAAAGTCTCCATTCCGTTCTGCAAGTTCTGCTTCGTGCTTTAAGTTTTCAATAGTTGACTTAGCATTCTGAACTTTATCCACCAATTCTTTTTCTGTTTTCCACTTTGCTTTAAACGTATCTCTTTGTACGGATAATGTTGAAATTTCTGTGTTCAAATCTTTCAACTTAGGTTCATCATTTTCACGTTTAATAGCTTCTCTTTCTATCTCAAGTTGACGAATTTTTCTTTCTAATTCATCTAATTCTTCAGGCATACTATTCATCTCAAGCCTAAGTTTTGCAGCACTTTCATCAATTAAGTCAATAGCTTTGTCTGGCAAAAATCTATCTGTAATATATCGTTGAGAGAGTTCGACAGCAGCAATAATCGCTTCGTCTTTTATACGAACGTGATGATGCGTTTCGTATCTGTCTTTCAATCCACGTAAAATAGAAATAGCATCTTCTGCACTTGGCTCATCCACCATTACTTTTTGAAAACGACGTTCTAATGCTTTATCTTTTTCAAAATATTTTTGATACTCATTTAAAGTAGTGGCACCAATAGCCCTCAACTCTCCACGAGCCAATGCAGGCTTTAAAATATTAGCTGCGTCCATTGCACCTTCTCCACCCCCTGCACCAATTAAAGTGTGTATTTCATCAATAAATAAAATAATTTCACCGTCACTATCAGCCACTTCTTTTACAACAGCTTTTAGTCTTTCTTCAAACTCGCCTTTGTATTTTGCACCAGCAATTAACTGCCCCATATCAAGGCTGTATAATATCTTAGATTTTAAATTTTCTGGCACATCGCCATTTACAATTCTCATTGCCAAACCCTCTGCTATGGCTGTTTTACCAACACCAGGTTCACCTACTAATATTGGATTGTTTTTACTTCTTCTGCTTAAAATGTGCAACGTTCTTCTTATCTCTTCATCACGTCCAATAACAGGATCAAGCTTACCAGCAGCAGCAAATTCATTCAGGTTTCTTGCATATTTTTTCAATGCTTCAAACTGATTACTTTGCGTTTGAGAATTAACAGTTGAACCCTTGCGTAAATCTTTAATAGCAGCTACTAAACCTTTTTCAGTAAGACCTGCATCTTTCAATGTTTTAGCAGTATCATCATTCACTTGCAGTAAGCCAATAAGCAAATGTTCAACACTTACAAACTCATCACCAAATTGCTTTAAAGATGCATTGGCTTTTAACAAAGCAGCATTGAAATCTCTACCAACTTGTTGTGCAGGTTCCCCACTTGTTTGCTTTGGCAAACGAGCAATGCTTTCATCAATTTTAGTTTCAACAAAAGCCGTGTTTACATTATTTTTCTTTAATAAATACTGAATAGCACTATCATCATCTGCCAATAAAGCTTTTAGTAAATGATTGGTTTCAATATTTATATTATTGTTATTGAAAGCTTGTTGCTGTGCAGCTTGTATGCTTTCTTGTGCTTTTATTGTATAGTTATTTAAATTCATAATTCTTTATTTTTGTTAAACCAATTGCTCAAATCACAATCCATACTAAAAAACAAGTAACTATGGCACATAAAGTTAATTCTAACTGTCTCTATTTCCGATTATCTTTTGCAATGCTGCTATTCTTTCAGTTTTCATACTCACAAACCTTTACTAAAGTTGATAATTGGCTAGAGAATAATATTTCAGAGCTTGGAGGACGAGCAGTTGTACTTATTTATAAAGATGGAAAAATAATTTACTCAAAAGAGAAGAATGAAATCTCTCGAAAACAAAAATTTGGTGCAAAATGGTTAGCTAAGAAAACAGGAAAAGAAGCTGATTTGAGTGACTTTAATAGTGATACCAAACAACGAATTGCAAGTTGTAGCAAATGGCTAACAGCAGCACTAGCAATGACTTTTGTTGATGAAGGAAATCTTAATTTAGAGGATACAATAGGAAAATTTTTGCCTGTAATGACAGCACATAATAAAGGCAAAATAAAAGTGTGGCATTGCTTATCTCATTTAACTGGTATTAAACAAATTGGTGTTGCAGCAGCAATGAATGGAAGTGATGATGATAATGGTGATGAAGTTCCTAAAAAAATGAGTTTGAAAGAAAAGTTAGAAAAGCTATCAACAAAAAAAGATAATGGATGGAACACAATGCAAGAAGCTATTGACAGTATTGCTGCTGCACCTATGGAGGGCGAGCCTGGCAAAACATTTCATTATGGAAATGCAGGACTGCAAATAATTGCAGCCATTTTAGAAAAAATTAGCAATAAAGATTTTGAAACATTATTTCAAGAAAGAATTGCCAACCCATTGCAAATGGTGAATACAGATTTCGGCAAAGTAAAAGTACTACTAGCAGCAGGTGGAGCTTATAGTACCCCAAATGATTATTTGAATTTTTTACAGATGATTTTGAATGAAGGAAAGTTTAATGGAAAACAAATCATTAGCAAAACCTCAATCATTGAAATGCAAAAAAATCGTGTAGCTAAAGACGCTAAAGTTGTTTACAGTCCTGCAGAAGCTGGGAATTGGGGCTATGGTTTTGGAGAATGGGTAATGGATGATGCAACTGGCAATAAACGTTCAAAAGCAATCACAAGCCCAGGTTTATTTGGCACTTTTCCTTGGGTTGATAATGATAAAAAATACT